>NZ_JBEPLO010000011.1:0-80268 GCF_040545225.1 Streptococcus rupicaprae
CAAGAAGTCATTCAGGGCTTGCATTGGTCGGTATTGAAGTCAATTGTTAATAGGCGATGGACCGCCAATATCTATTTTTGATTTTGAATCAGTATTACTTGCCATTATCCCTAGAGGGATCTTCGTATTCTTTCACACTCAGTTTATCAAGTGCGATATCATGTTAATTCGCCTTCTTATTTTTAAGCTCATGAAGAAATCATCCACTGGATAATTTTTCTCCTCCTTTCGCTTTATTTTAGGCTTGAACACCTTTATTGTATCGCGTTTGGAGTTTTTTTGGTATAACCTGCGATGCGCACTCGCATAGCGGGTGGTTTATTTGTTTCGCACCTGTGGAGCGAAACGGACTAAAGTCACATAAATTTAAAAGGATTGGGAGTTTCCCAATCCTTTTACTCTTGAATAATTTTATTTAATTTTCGTTCAAATTCATATCTAGCCATCATGACCAAATGATCACAATTGGTACAACGTATCTTGATATCTGCACCCAGCCGTTTCACCTCCCAACAATTGGCTTTCTTGCCAGTAGACTTGATGGTGCAGGCGTGGGGCTTTTTCATTTCAACTAAGGATCCTAATTGATACATAAGAACTCCTTTAGACATTCATTTTTAATTGGTCCGAACCGGTGTGATTAATTGGATAAAGCTCCCTTGATCATCAGCAGGAATCAGGGTAAATGGTCGTACAGCAGAGATAAAAGAAACAGTCACATTTTCAGTATCCATAGCCTTTAGAGCATCAATAAGATAGGTTGGGTTAAAGCTGATGGTTAAATCTTGTCCAGAAACCGCCACAGTGTCCAATTCCTCATGAACTTGCCCCACTTCTGGGGAGTTAACATGTGCTGAGACAATATTATTTTCGACTTCTAATTTAACTGTTCCGTTAGTTGTTGCATTAGATAAGATACGCGCCCGTTCCATTGCCTGACGGAGTTGGTCCCGATTGAAGGTCATTTCTGTTGTAAATGCTGTTGGAATCAAACGGTCCGTATCAGGATAAACACCTTCTAAGAGACGGGTGTAAAAACTGATCTGCTCGCTTCTAAAGAGGATTTGATTGGTTGAGAAAAAGACTTCGACAGTTTCAATATCATCTGCAAAGACTGCTGAAAATTCTCTTAAGGAACGACTGGGAACAACGACATCAAAGTTATCTGAAGGTTTTTCAAGGGAAATCTGGCGTTGGCTAAGACGATGAGAATCTGTTGCAACTGTCTTGAGGGTATGATTATCTGAAAGAACCAAGTGAACTCCTGTCAAGA
The DNA here is from genome assembly GCF_040545225.1 of Streptococcus rupicaprae. NCBI lineage: Bacteria > Bacillati > Bacillota > Bacilli > Lactobacillales > Streptococcaceae > Streptococcus > Streptococcus rupicaprae. The sequence continues at coordinate 1,274 of NZ_JBEPLO010000011.1, forward strand.
TAGGACGACTTTCTTGCAAGCTAGCTGCAAAAGCTGTTTCATTGATTACATTCTTCAATGTTTTGGTTTCAATTAGAAGAGGATTTTCAGCCTGCATGTCCTGCAAGCGTGGGTATTGCTCAGCATCTTTTCCTTTCAGGGTAATTTCAGACTTCCCACTGGTTAAAACGATTTGATTCTTTTCAATTTCCTTAAAATCTAGGCTCACATCTGGTAGACTTGAGACAACATTGATAAAGAAGCTGGCTTCCAGTAAAATGCTTCCTGGTGAAGTAATTAAGAGACCAGCATTCTCTTCTTTAACAGGAATAAAATATTCAATAGAAATTTGCCCATTAGATCCTGTTAAAGTGATGCCTTCGGAATTCACATCAATTTTAACGGTAGAAAGAATCGGAATAGCGTTTTTATGGCTAATTGCACGTTTCGTTGTGTTTAGAGCTTGTAAAAAATAAGATTTGTTAATGGAAAACTGAATCATGGAAAACTCCTTTATCTGTTTATAATTATAAGGTTAGTAGTAGTAGTAGGTCTTGTGGACATTGTGGAAAAGTTAGCCTATCCTTGTCAGATCAGTCTAGAGATTTTGCAGATAAGTTGTGGAAAACTTTTTGAACTGTCCCCAAATTATTTGATACGTTGGCGAATGGTCCGAATTTCGAGACCTAAGTTTTCATCTGTCTCTAACGCTTCTCTGATTTTATGGTAAGCATGGAGAACAGTTGAGTGATCCCTATTCCCAAACTCCTTTCCAATCTTTGGCAGAGAATTGTCAGTTAGTTCACGGGCGAGGTACATGGCCACTTGTCGAGCGAGGGCGATGTGTTGAACCCGCTTAGGACCTGTGATCTCTTTGATGCTAATGCCATAGAACTTGCTGACTTCTGTCTGGATTCGCTCAATTGGGATGACGGTGATAGCAGAAGGTGTCTGTAGACGAGATCTCAGAGCCTCAACAACAGTATCAACAGTAATGGTTTGTAAATGATTGCCAGTAGCAACTAGGTTGACATTTTTTAGGGCACCTTCTAGCTCTCGAACATTGGAATCAAAATGGTTTGCCAGGTATTCAATCGCTTCCTGTTTGAAGGTGAGGTGGCTATACTCTTGTAGTTTTTGGTTCAAGATAGCAACTCTGGTCTCATAGTCGGGAGGGGTGATATCGACAGGGAGTCCCCAGGCAAAACGTGATACCAATCGCTCTGGTAAATCATCCAGTTGTTCTGGTGTCCGGTCGCTGGTCAAGACAATTTGTTTTTGGTTTTCAAAAAGCGAATTAAAGGTATTAAAGAATTCTTCTTGGGTGGCTACAAGATTTTTTCGAGCCAGGGATTGAATATCATCAATGAGTAAGACATCTAGATTACGGAACTTCTGTTTGAGTTCATCCATGGTATTGAGACGGATGTGGGACACAAACTCACTAATAAAGTTATCCGTTGTAATGTATTCAATTCTGGCGCGTGGATTGACCGAAAGAATATGGTTTCCGATAGCATTGAGAAGGTGTGTTTTACCAAGACCCGATCCTCCCCAGATAAAGAGAGGGTTATAGGCTGTTCCTGGAGCTTCTGCGACTGCTAGGGCAGCAGAAAGTGCCCATTTATTGCCCTCACCCTGAACAAAATTTGAAAAGGTGTATTTGGGGTTGACACTTGGTTTTACCAGAGTTTCAAAAACTTCGGTTTGATAAGATGGAACACTCCTTGTCAGTTCTGTTTCCGTTTTGGTTTCCTTTTCTCTAGGACTAGCGACTTGATTCGAAAATTGGTAGGCTAATTTCATTTCGCGGTCATACACTTCAAAACCAGCGGTCAAAATAACTGCCTGTAAGTTGGTATCCCAAAAGAGTTGCTGGGCGGAGTTATCCAGCTGGATGGTGGCTATGTCCCCCTCGACTGAGATGAGCTTGGCTTGAGAGACAAAAAAATCATAAGAGGATTGCCTCAGCTGTGAATGGGCTAAAATTTGGACACGTTGCCAAAATAAGGACTCTTTATCAGCCATCTTTTCCTCCTTGTATTTCTAATCACTCTATTCTATCATAAAGAAGTCATTTTTTCCACAACTTGTTGATAAGTTTCCACAAGTTAAAAAGAGTTTTCCACAACTTGTTGATAAAATAGGTAGAAAGAGGATAATAAAAGCCCTTTTTAGGACTTTTTAGCTGTTTATAAGCTTGTTTAGGAATTTTTTCTATCCACTTCTATCAGATAAAATGTGGATAAGTCGTTCGAGTTCTTCCAAAGAGGAAAAGGGGATAGAGAGGTGGCCAGACCCTTTTTGTGTTTCAGAAATAGAGACTTTGGTTCCTAAGTCTTGGCTTAGTTTTTTTTCAGCTTCTTTGATAAAGACAGTCTTGCCAGTATTTTTTGCGATTTTTTTCTTTGGACTCGTCAAGGTTTCAAGCTGGCGCACACTGAGTTTTTGCTGGATAATTCTGGTCAGCCATTCTTCCTGGAGTTTTTCATCTTCAAATATTAGAAGTGTTCTGGCATGAGCTTGGGAAATTTTTTCTGCTTCCAAAGCTTCCAAAACTTTATCAGATAGCTGGAGGAGTCGGATAGTATTGCTAATATATGGCCTAGACTTTCCCATTGTTTGTGCAATCATTTCATGGGTGTTACCTCGTTCAATCAGTCGCTTATAAGCACGCGCCTCTTCGATTGGACTGAGGTCTTTGCGTTGCAAATTTTCAATAATAGCCTGATTCATCATGTCATCATCTGAGAGCTCTTTGATAATAACGGGAACATTGTCTAGACCAGCTAGTTGGCTGGCACGAAGTCGCCTCTCGCCAGCCATTAATTCGTAGCCAAGAATAGGGGATTTTCGTACGATTAATGGTTGAATAATCCCATTTTCTTTGATCGATTGAGCTAATTCTTGGAGATCTTCTTGATGGAAGTACTGGCGTGGCTGGTAAGGATTGGTTTGAATGTCTTGGATAGGCACATAATAGAGTTTTTCAGTCATAGCTCTATCATACTAAATTTCGAGGGTAAAGTAAATCTTCCCCCGATATGATTCAGAGGAAGAATGTTGGTAGGCTTAAGGAATTTTTTTATAAATCTTCTGTAGAACTAGTTAGGTGAACCTGCTCTGTTTGCTCCTTGCCATCACGGTAAAAGGTAACTTTTATGGTATCTCCAATATTTTTTGAATAAAGGGCGCTTTGTAAATCACTACTTGTTGTAATTTTTTTGTCGTCGATTTTAGTGATGATATCGTATTTTTCTAGGATTCCATCTGCTGAGAGACCTGATTCGACATTTGCAATAACGATACCTGCTGTCAATTCAGAAGGAACTTTTAGTTTTTCCAATTCAAAGGTTGACAGGTCTGTCAAGTTAACCATTCGAATTCCTAGAGATGGGCGACTTACCTTACCAGATGCTTCTAATTGTTCGATAATAGCAACTGCATCGTTTGAAGGAATGGCGAATCCAATACCTTCAATAGCAACACTGGAGACAGCGGAGACAGGACGAGAAGAAATTTTACTAGATGTAATGCCAATCACTTGTCCTTCAATGTTGATCAGAGGACCTCCAGAATTACCAGGGTTGATGGCTGCGTCTGTTTGGATGGCATTGGTAGAAATAGTTTGACCGTCTTCTGACTGAGAAGTAACTGTCCGACTCAGACTGGAGATGATCCCTTGAGTGACAGAGTTAGCGTATTCTGTTCCCAAGGGACTACCGATAGCGATGGCTGTTTCCCCTACATTTAGGATGCTGGAATCCCCAAATTCTGCGATGGCAGAAACTTTCTCAGCATTAATTTTGACAACAGCAACGTCAGAATAGGTATCTGAGCCGACCAAGGTTCCCTCTACAATAGTACCGTTGGCCAACTGAATATCAATTCTTTCAGCACCTGCTACAACATGCGTATTGGTTACTAGATAGGCAGAATCACCATCTTTCTTATAAATAATTCCTGATCCTTTACCGACAACAGTCAATTCAGCGGAATCCTTATTTTCAAAAATACTGTAAGGGTTATTTCCACTACTACTAGATTGATAATTTAAGACGGAGACTACCGCATCTTGAACTTTTTTGACGGCTTCAGTGGTTGAATTAGTGTTATTAGTTGAGATGATGGGAACTGTTGTTGACGGTTTATTGGAGTTTTCCACAGAAGTCCCTTGAGTTTTAGAAGTCAGTTGGTTTCCTAACACACCACCTATAAAGCCGACTGTTAGGACTGCAAATAAGTGTAAAATTGTTTTGATCAATTTTGACATAATATATTTCTCCTTTGCTATATTCTGAGAATTACTATATAAGCTTAGGCTTAAGCAAATCTTAAAGATTTCTCAGTTTTATCTATCTTATTTGTGGTAAGGGCTTCCTTGTTGAATCATAAAGGCCCTGTAGATTTGTTCAACCAAAACGAGTTTCATCAACTGGTGAGGAAGGGTTAATTTTCCAAAACTGAGCAGGAAATTGGCGCGTGTTTTAATATCAGGAGCCAGTCCCAAACTGCCACCGATGATAAAAGTTAGGGTTGAAAATCCTTGACTAGTCTTGTCAGCAATCAACTGACTAAAATCTTCTGACGGAAGTTGCTTGCCTTCAATAGCCAGAGCAATGATAAAATCCCTCTCTCCAATTTTAGAGAAAATCCGTTCAGCTTCTTTGGCCATAATCTGCTGCTTTTCCAGCTCACTAGCCCTATCAGGCGTCTTTTCATCAGTTAATTCAATAAGCTCGACTTTAGCAAAGCGTCCCAGCCGTTTGGTATATTCTGCGACACCATCTTTAAGGTATTTTTCTTTGAGTTTTCCAACGGTAATCAATTTTATCTTCATGCTTTCATTGTAACACAAGTTTTTTTATAAGGCATCAATTGGCTAAAAATATGTTAGAATAGAGACACTATAATGTTTCACGGGAAACTTTTTATGACTAAGACAAATTATCGTATTTTTGAGCGGTTGCGAGTAGCCGTACTCCTAACCTTTATCAGTGGCTATATAGACGCCTACACTTACCATACACAAGGAGGGCGATTTGCAGCCGCTCAGACAGGAAATGTGATTTTTCTAGGCATTTCCTTGGCAGAAAAAAATATGGAGAGAGCTCTAGCTTATCTTATTCCCATCTTCATGTTTAGTTTTGGCCAGTGGTTTAATTACCTTGTTAGAGGTTATCTCAGCCGTCATAGCATCAGATGGCATGCTTTTAGCAGTATGATGATGTTGAGTTTACTGGTATTTATCATTCTTCTAACCCCTCTTTTACCGCCTATCTTTACTATTTCCAGTTTAAGCTTTTTTGCTTCCATGCAGGTAAATACCTTCAAACGCTTGCGTGGTATGCCTTATGCAAATGTGATGATGACAGGCAATGTTAAAAACGCGGCCTATTTACTAGTGAAAGGCTTGGTTGAAAAAAATAAGGTTTATCAAAAAGAAGCTGTTTTAACCTATAGTGTCATCATTTCTTTTATTATAGGGATTGTTTTGTCAAGTTTAGTAACGGTTTACTTAGAGGAATATAGCCTTATTTTTCTACTGTTTCCAGTAGGTCTTGTGAGTTACTGGCTCTATAGCGAAAAATTGGGTGATGAGTCTTAAAAAGAAAAACACATCACCTGATTAAGGCGATATGTTTTTTCTTTGATCCCAGCAGGATTCGAACCTGCGACCGTTCGCTTAGAAGGCGAATGCTCTATCCAGCTGAGCTATGAGACCTACTAACTATATCAGTTTAACAAAAAAGAGGCACCGCTGTCAAGATAAGAGAGAAAATAAATAAAAAATAATCAAAAAGTGTTGACAAGGGATATACTTTAGGATATAATAAATCTTGTCTTCTTAAGAGACATGTATGGTCCGTTGGTCAAGGGGTTAAGACACCGCCCTTTCACGGCGGTAACACGGGTTCGAATCCCGTACGGACTATATTTTCTTCCGCCATAGCTCAGTTGGTAGTAGCGCATGACTGTTAATCATGATGTCGTAGGTTCGAGTCCTACTGGCGGAGTTTTGGAAGTATATCGGTACGTTGAGAAATCAACGTTTTTTTTTTGATTTTTTTGCGATTTGGTCAACTTTTGGTCAACTAATTTTTTAACTTATTTTAATTCTGACAGAAAGTCTCTGATTTTGTTGGACTCCGAATCGGCCTTTTCTTTCATGAGATGTCCATAGGTCTCTGTGATTTGAGTAATATTCTTGTGACCCATGATTTTTGAAAGGGCCCAAATATCAATCCCTTGCGCAAGCATCACACTGGCAAAAGTATGACGATTACAGTACAAGTCATATTTTTAGGCTCTATGTCTAATTTTTCTAATAATTCTTGTAAGCATTTGTTAGCGCCAGTATTAGTTGGGATACCATAGTGTTGGTTAATGAATAGCATGTTGTCAGGATTATCTAGATTCAACTTCTTTTGCTCTTTGCGCAATTCTTTTAGTACGTCTAAAGTTCTAGCATCAACAGGGATATCTGACTATATATGACTATACAAGTATAGTTTAAAGTGATATAATGTCATTAAGGAGGTGCTACGTATGAATATTTTAGAAAAAAATACGCAGGTCAATTTTAAAACAAATAGCGATTTACTAGAGAAAGCTAAAGCCATCATCACAGCCCAAAACCTTGATATGACAGCTAGCTTTAATTTATTTTTAGAAAACATTGTACAAAATAAAGCCCTACCTTTTGAGACTGACAAAGATAAAGAGCGGGCTGAACTACTTGCAAACTTACGGTCTGAAATTGCCAAAAGTTTTGAAGATTTAGAGCATGGCCGGGTATATAACGTTAGTGAAGTGAGGGATAACCTTGGTATCTGAAAATAAAACATATAGTCTTATTATCCCCGAAACTGTACAGGAACAACTACGGGCGATAAAAAGTTATATTGAAACTACTTACTTTTCAGAGCAGGCAGGGGCTAACACCATTAATAATATTCTTTATGGTTTAGAGCGCCTTGAGCTTTTCCCTGAAGCAGGGTTTAATGCAGACGAAAGGGTAGGTGAAACCATTTACCCGCCACATAATACCCGTTGCATTGTTTTAGGGGATTACCTGGCCTTTTATCACATTTTAGAAGACAGAAAAGCCGTTTTTATATCTGATATTATCCATAGCAAACAAGACTATATCAGACTATTTAAGAAAAATAGGCGCCTTTAAAAAGGGCGTTTTTCTTGTATACGGTAGAATGCAGTAGCGTATAACACCATAGAAAGCCCGTACAGGGGTTTTAAGGACATAGGCATATGAACAACTATTTTCCGTCTTGATTAGAAACTATAATTGGTCAACATTTGGTCAACTTTCTAAAATTAACAGCTATATAGCGAATGATAAATTCTTGATTTTACGCCATTTGTGTTTTCTATTTTAACTTAATTTAACGCTATATTATCTGTTGGCGGAGTTTCGGAAGTATATCAGTACGTTGAGGAATCAACGTTTTTTTATTTTATGTTAGCTATCATAAAAGGTCCCTTATCTTTTAGTGGATAAAGGACTTTTTATATTTTTTAATGTGGTTAATCTGATAGATAAGGAACAATAAGAGGCCAGATAAAGAGCATAGGACTCCTATAAAGAAACCTTGAGGAATAAAAGTGAGAAGAACTTCTCCTTTTCCTTCAGGGATTTTTACACGAATCAGACCATTTTGAAAGGGCTCAATAGGGACTTTTTTTCCATTGACAGTTGCAGACCAGCCCTTATCATAGGGGAGTGTGTAAAGCAGTGTTTGTTCAGATTTAGACTCATAGTTGGTTCTTACCTGATTTCCCTTAACAGTTGTCTGAGGCATTGTTTCAGCTAATTTTTGGAAGGCTGTTTCATAAGCTTCTATAGATAAAGCGTAAACCTTAGGATTGTCAAAGGAAACAGTAGATTGGTTAGGAAAATGGAAGGTGATTTCAATTGTCTGATCAGCTGTAAAGTAACCCAAGTCAAATAGTGTAAAGCTATTGTCAATGGTATAATGGTAGCGATGATCATTAACAGAAATCTCAATATCTTGAATATTTTGATTGGAGAGGGTTAAATTTGGTAAAGAGAGGTAAATTTGACTGTCAATTGTCGTTGTCAGAGTAAAAGATTTATTAGGATCAGTTTTTGTAAGAGTATGATGACTATTTTCTAAAACATTTCCATCTTTATCAACGATTGACAGCTGGTCAAAGTAATCTATATTTAGGCCTGTTATAGCATTGACTAGATTAGTCTGATTATCAAGACTCAGATGAGTCAGATTAATATCTTGATAGGATTTTGGAACCAGTATACCAAGTTGACTAGCATTGACATTCCTGTAAAGTTCTAGTTTATTGGAACTATTCTGCTTTTCAAACCCATATTTTGGAGGCATTTCTTTACTGATTTTATACTTTACAGCAAATAGGGAATCCATCAGGAGGGTGTTATTCTGATAACGGAGATTGAGATTCGTTCCAGATGATTTAAATCCTAATTTATCAAGCAGTTGATTGGAAGCCCTATTTCGGATTGACGAAAATTGAGAAATCCCATTATAGTTATATTTCATACTATCGTTACCAGTTTGAGGCGTTTGTCTTTCCATTCGGAAAAAATGGTAGTTATCATTCCGAGTGCTGTCAACTAAATTGACAATATCAGCCATATCTTGTTGATAATTTTTTAGAGCTGGAAAATGCCATTCGTTGTCCACACCCGCTATTTGATAGTAAGAATTTAAGGATGCTTCAAAGACTGTAAAGAAGAGTAAACCTAGTGTAAAAGATTTTTTAGAGATAATTTTCCTAGAAAAACCAGTAAAAATAATCAAGTAAACGATTAGGAATTCTGCTGTTAGGAGATAGTGAATGGTTTCTAGAAATGGATAATGATTTCTGAAGTAGAAAGTTAGGCCAAAACCGACTCCTAGCAGAAGAGTGGCTGTCAGAAAAGAGCCTAGTCTTAGTTCTTCAATCTGAGAAAAAACTTCTGCTGCAGTGAAAATAATTAAGAGAGAAAAGAGCCAGGCATAACGGTGGAGAAACATATTTGGGGCATGCATTCCCTGCCAAAGTAGGTCTAGCGGTTCAATATAGAAGCTAGCAATCAGTAGGGAAAAGAGAACAAGATAGGTTAGCTTGACTTGCCATTTTATTGCTTTGATGAAGAAAAAGCTAAGTGCTATTATGAGAGGAACAAGGCCAACATAAATCATTGGGATAGCTCCAAATTTAGTTGTGTCGTAGCTACCAACCATACTTTTAGCAAAGATATCGAGCCACCAAGAATTTTCAGTTTGTAGCTGATTGATTACCGTGAAATTTTCACCATGGGTCTTCAGGTCTAAAACAGCTGGTAAAATCATTATCAAACTAGTCAGGCCTGATAAGGTTGACACGACTGTAAAGGACCAGAAGGTTTTGATTCGTTTCTTAAACTCCCAGCTGACCTGAAGAAAGTACCAAAAAACAAGGAATAAGGCTGTCATATAGCCAAAATAGTAATTTTGAATAAAGAGAAGGGTCAGAGAAATATAGTAAAGGGTTATACCTTGATTTAAAATAAGCTTATGGAGTCCTAGTAAAACAAGTGGAACCCATATAAAGACATCCAACCACATATTGATTTCGAGTTGACTAACTGCAAAGCTCATCAAGGAAAAATGGGAAGAGAGAACAAGTGTCAAGTAACTGTCCATTTTTGTGTAAATATGGTGTAAACTATAGTAAGAGGACAGTCCGATTAGTCCAAATTTGAGGATGGTAAAGAGATAGATAGCGTCAGGCATGGTTTGTAAACTAAAAAAGTAGACAAAGAGAGAAAAGAGACTTCCCAGATAATAGCTTGACAGGGCATAAAAATTAAGTCCTAGACCGCTTGTAAAGGTGTAGAACAGGTGACCATCCCCATGTAAGGTATTTCTCAAAGTGGTGTTGAAGATAGCATATTGATGAAAGCCATCGCTAGCAAGAATAGTCCGCTCACTCCCCCAATAAATTCCTTTAATAGCAAGGATGGTTGCTATGATAAGCATGGGAATGAGGAAAGATAGGAGATAGTTGGTTTTAGGATGTTGCCTAGTTTGTCTTCTTGATTGGGTCATAGTTTTATTGTAACAAAAAAATTAAAAATACAAAAAAGCAAAGCTGCTATACCTTGCTTTTTAAATGAGTTAATTTGATAAGGTTAAGACTTCCAAAGTTCTTGAACTTTGGCTTGGACTTCTTTATTTTCAAGAAATTCATCATAGGTTTCATCAATACGGTCAATGACACCGTTCTTAGAAATAACGATGATATGGTTGGCCAAGGTTTGGATGAATTCATGGTCATGACTGGCAAAGATGATGGATTCTTTGAAGGCTTTGAGGCCGTCGTTGAGGGCAGAGATGGATTCAAGATCCAAGTGATTAGTCGGATCATCTAGGATTAGGACATTGGATTTCAACAACATCAGTTTTGAAAGCATGACACGGACCTTTTCTCCCCCTGACAAGACGTTGACAGACTTGTTAACTTCATCCCCAGAAAAGAGCATCCGACCCAAGAATCCACGGAGGAAGGTATTGTCATCTTCTCCCTTGCTGGCAAATTGACGGAGCCAGTCAAGGATGGATTGATTACCAGCAAAATCCTTGCTGTTGTCTTTTGGCAGGTAAGATTGAGAAGTGGTGACTCCCCATTTGACAGTTCCTTCGTAGTCAATATCACCGACCAAGGCTCTAATTAGAGCTGTTGTTTGAATATCATTCTGTCCGATAAGGGCAGTTTTATCGCCTGGACGGAGGATGAAACTGATATTATTAATGACGGTCTCGCCATCAATCTTGACAGAAAGGTTTTCAACCGTCAAGAGGTCATTTCCGATTTCACGCTCAGCCTTAAAACTGATGAATGGGTACTTGCGGCTAGAAGGCACAATCTCTTCCAGTTCAATCTTGTCCAACATTTTTTTACGCGAAGTGGCCTGTTTTGATTTGGAAGCATTAGCTGAGAAGCGGGCAACGAATTCTTGGAGCTGTTTGATTTTTTCTTCAGCCTTGGCATTGCGGTCAGCTTGTAAGCGGGCGGCTAGTTCAGAAGATTGTTTCCAGAAATCATAGTTACCAACATAGAGCTTGATTTTTCCAAAGTCCAAATCGGCCATATGGGTACAGACTTTATTGAGGAAGTGGCGGTCGTGAGATACGACGATAACGGTATTTTCAAAATCAATTAAGAAGTCTTCCAACCAATTGATGGACTGAATGTCGAGACCGTTGGTAGGCTCGTCTAGCAAGAGGACATCAGGCTTGCCAAAAAGTGCCTTGGCAAGCAGGACCTTAACCTTTTCCCCGTTAGACAATTCACTCATATTTTGGTAGTGTAATTCTTCTGGAATATAGAGGTTTTGGAGCAATTGAGAGGCTTCGCTCTCTGCTTCCCAACCACCAAGTTCAGCAAATTCGCCTTCTAATTCGGCGGCACGGACGCCATCCTCGTCAGAAAAATCTTCCTTCATGTAAATGGCATCTTTTTCTTTCATGATGCTGTAGAGCTTTTCATTCCCCATGATAACGACATCGATAACCCGCTCGTCTTCGTAATCGAAGTGGTTCTGACGTAGGACTGAGAGCCGTTCGTCTGGACCGAGTGCAATGTGGCCTGTGGTCGGTTCAATATCGCCTGCTAGAATTTTAAGAAATGTAGATTTACCAGCACCATTGGCACCGATTAAACCATAGGTATTGCCGGGTGTAAAGCTAATGTTAACTTCATCAAAAAGTTTACGATCGCTAAAACGCAGTGAAACATCTGAAACTGTAAGCAAAGTGATTCTCCTAATTATTGTATTCTCCTCATTTTACAGGATTTTGTTTTTTTTTTCAAATATTCCTATCACATCTATTCTCAGCTTTAGAAAAACTTGACAAATCCTGTAAATTTCACTAGAATAGAACCATCAGAAAGAGTAAGGACATAACATCTTTAGAGAGTTGGCGGTTGCTGCAAGCCAATGGTGGTGGTTACTGAAATGGGTCTGATTCAACCAGTTTTGATAAGCATTGAGATGAGAAACCTAGGTTTCTTAAATTGAGGTGGTACCGTGTCAATCAGACGCCCTCACGCCAAGTTTTTGGCGTGGGGATTTTTTGTGGAAAGGATAGAGGAGAAATAATGGACATTGTTCAAGAATACAGTGACTTAAAAGAGCATCTTAATAATCATCCAAAGCAACTAGAAAATGCTAGAAATTGGCTATTTATTTTAGCCAACACTGCAAGAGCAATGATAGAAAACAGAGATAAGACACAGCTTGGAGAGTTGGAAATAATGTTTAATAAGGCAACCAGTCAAGAGTTAAAACTTGCTTTTGATTTTTGCCAAGGTCGGTTTGGTCAAGAGGGATTTTCTTACCGCCGACATCCGAATTATTTTTATCTGTCTAGTTTGGTAGCAACTTTTCCAGAATTTGTCTTATCTGAACAAGACCAAGCATATCTTAAAGAAGTTTTGATTTATAATAAATACTTTTTGTACGACATACATTAGAGGAGAATCCCATGACAAAACCAATCATCCTGACGGGCGACCGTCCGACTGGTAAATTGCACATCGGCCACTATGTTGGCTCGCTGAAAAACCGTGTTCTCTTGCAAAACGAGGGCAAGCATGACATGTTTGTCTTTCTGGCTGACCAGCAGGCGCTGACTGACCATGCCAAGGACCCGCAGACCATCATCGACTCTATTGGCAATGTGGCTTTGGACTACCTGGCTGCTGGCCTTGACCCAGAGCTGGTGACCATCTTTATCCAGAGCCAGATTCCTGAGTTGGCCGAGCTGACCATGTACTATATGAACCTGGTGTCGCTAGGACGCTTGGAGCGTAACCCGACCGTGAAAACTGAGATTGCTCAAAAAGGTTTTGGAGAGTCCATTCCGACGGGTTTCTTGGTTTACCCTATTGCCCAGGCGGCTGACATCACGGCTTTTAAGGCCAATCTTGTTCCTGTCGGTACTGATCAGAAACCCATGATTGAGCAGACCCGCGAGATTGTCCGCAGCTTTAACCACACCTACAACTGCGAGGTCTTGGTCGAGCCTGAAGGGCTTTATCCAGAAAATGAGGCCGCAGGTCGCCTGCCAGGTCTGGATGGTAACGCTAAGATGTCCAAATCCCTCAATAATGGTATCTATTTGGCAGACGATGCCGATACGGTCAAGAAAAAGGTCATGTCCATGTATACCGACCCTAACCATATCCGTGTTGAAGACCCAGGTAAAATCGAGGGTAATATGGTCTTTCACTACCTTGACGTTTTTGGTCGTGAAGAAGACAAGGCAGAAATTGCAGCCATGAAAGAGCATTACCAGCGTGGCGGACTTGGGGATGTTAAGACCAAACGCTACCTCCTTGATATCATGGAGCGTGAGCTGGCGCCCATTCGCGAACGTCGCTTGGAGTTTGCCAAGGATATGGGCGAGGTTTACCGCATGCTGGAAGTGGGCAGTGAAAAAGCCCGTCAAGCAGCGGCTCAAACCCTAGCTGAAGTCAAAGCAGCCATGGGGATTCAGTATTTTTAAAAACAATATAAAAAAGTAGGAAACAATCAGCCTTCCTACTTTTTTATTGTCTTTGAAAATCATTTTCTTACCTTAAACCAAAGGTAAATGTGTAGCCCAATGTAGTAGAGAATATAGCCGATAATTAGGGCAATGGCTAAAAACTCAAGAAAACCATAGAGAGGACCTAAAACAGGTAGCTTTAGCAGGTAAGGCCTTAGAATGGCTAATATGAGGATAACTACTAAAGAAAGAAACTGTTTTTTCATAGGAAAAACCTCCTTTTCATCTATTATGATAGCATATTCCGAAACATTTGTCAAAAGTATGCCTTAGCGGTTGACAAAATAGGCAGGCGTGATATGATAGTAACCATAAAAAAGAAAAGAGGTTAGATAGATGTCACATTGGGAGACCAAGTTTTTGAAAAAAGGCTTTACATTTGATGATGTGCTACTAATTCCAGCAGAGAGCCACGTTTTGCCACATGAGATTGAGCTGAAGACTCAGCTGGCTCCCAATTTGACGCTTAATATCCCCATTATTTCAGCGGCGATGGATACGGTCACAGAGAGTGCGATGGCGATTGCGATGGCTCGTGCAGGTGGTATGGGGATTATCCATAAAAATATGTCTATCGAAGCTCAAGCAGAAGAAGTCCGTAAAGTAAAACGGTCTGAAAATGGCGTTATCATTGATCCATTTTTCCTAACGCCAGACCGAACCATTGCAGAGGCAAATGAGCTCATGGGTCGCTACCGTATCAGTGGTGTACCAGTTGTGGAAACCATGGAAAACCGTAAATTGGTCGGTATTTTGACCAATCGAGATCTACGTTTCGTTGCAGACTTTAACCAGCCAATCTCAGCTCACATGACCAAGGACGATCTGGTGACTGCTCCTGTGGGGACAGACTTGAAAACTGCGGAAAAGATTCTGCAAGAACACCGTATTGAAAAACTTCCTCTGGTCGATGAAACAGGTCGTCTGTCAGGTCTCATCACGATCAAGGATATTGAAAAGGTAATTGAATTTCCAAATGCTGCCAAGGATCAATATGGTCGTCTTCTTGTAGCAGGGGCGGTTGGTGTGACGTCTGATACCTTTGAGCGAGCGACAGCCCTGTTTGAGGCAGGTGCGGACGCTATCGTTATTGATACGGCTCATGGTCACTCGGCAGGTGTTTTGCGCAAAATCGCTGAAATTCGTGCGACCTTCCCAGACAAGACCTTGATTGCTGGTAACGTAGCCACAGCAGAAGGAGCTCGGGCCCTTTACGACGCTGGTGTCGATGTGGTGAAAGTTGGTATTGGTCCAGGATCAATCTGTACGACTCGCGTGGTAGCAGGGGTCGGCGTCCCTCAGATCACTGCTATTTACGATGCCGCTGCAGTAGCGCGTGAATACGGTAAGACGATTATTGCAGACGGTGGGATTAAGTACTCAGGCGATATTGCCAAGGCTTTAGCTGCGGGTGGACATGCTGTCATGCTGGGGTCGATGTTAGCAGGAACGGATGAAGCTCCTGGTGAAACAGAGATTTTCCAAGGGCGTAAGTTTAAGACTTATCGCGGTATGGGATCAATTGCGGCTATGAAGAAAGGCTCAAGCGACCGTTATTTCCAAGGCTCTGTTAACGAAGCTAATAAGTTAGTGCCAGAAGGGATTGAAGGGCGCGTGGCTTATAAAGGTGCTGTGGCGGATATTGTCTTCCAGATGGTTGGAGGTATTCGTTCTGGGATGGGTTATGTCGGTGCTGCAACCATTCAAGACTTGCATGAAAAGGCACAGTTTGTCGAAATGACAGGCGCCGGTTTGAAAGAAAGTCACCCACACGATGTTCAAATCACCAATGAGGCTCCTAACTACTCTGTCCAATAAATAGAGTGACAAAACGTGACAATGCTGTCAATTTTTTGTCAAGTATAAAAAGCAAACGGTTCAACTCTCAGCTCCTTAGGAGAAGTGAGATGCCGTTTGCTTTTATTTTTTTAAAAAAGTTGACAAGATCGTCAATCAAGATGTTTTCTCGCGAATACTTCCCTTCTCCACTTCAAAAATTTTCAAATCATCAGGCAGGTGCTTGAGATGGTCTAAACTGGTTGTGGTGATGAAGGTTTGGACGTCTTTAGAGATTGTTTCTAACAGTTTTAGTTGACGGTTATTGTCAAGCTCACTCATGACATCGTCAAGCAAGAGGACGGGACTTTCCCTTGTGACGCTTTTCATGAGTTCGATTTCTGCTAATTTGAGGGATAAGACAAGGCTACGTTGTTGCCCTTGACTGCCGAAATTAGCATTGACACCATTGATAAAGAAGTTGACGTCGTCGCGATGAGGACCGATACCAGTATTCTTTTTAAAGAGATCCCGCTGACGAGATTTGCCAAGTGCCTGACTGAAGGCGTGGTAAATTGTCTCTTCGTCAGAAAAGGGAAAGGAGGACTGGTAAGAGATAGAAAGTTCCTCTTTGCCTTCAGAAATATCCAAATGTTTGGTTCTACTGAAACCCTCAAGTTTTTGAATAAAATCAAGCCGATGCTTAATGATACTGGCTCCAAATGTTAGGAGTTGCTCGTCTAAGACAGCCAGAAAATCAAAATCGACAGTTTCAGCCTGTTTGAGGTAGGTGTTGCGTTGCTTAAGCACATGGTGATAGCTGGCTAACTCCGAGAGGTAAAGGGGTTTGATCTGACCTAACTCCATGTCAAGGAATTTTCGTCTCAGGGCCGGCGCTCCTTTTATCAGCTGTAAATCTTCGGGCGCAAAGAGGACAACATTGAGGTGACCAATGTAATTGGAGAGCTTGGTTTGCTTGAGGTGATTAACCTTGGTTACCCGTCCCTTGCTATTTAATTGAACTTCTAGGGGAAGATGGCCGGTTTGCTTCTCGACCAGACCGTTGACCCTCAACTCTGTTCCTGAAAAATGAATCAAGTTCTTGTCAGAATGGGTTCGATGACTCCGCGTTAGGGAGAGGAAGTAGATCGCTTCTAAGATATTAGTCTTGCCTTGGGCGTTTTGGCCGAGAAAAACATTGAGTCCCTTATGGAATTCAAGTTCCTGTTCTAAATAATTCCTGAATTGTTTGAGGGAGATGGCTTTTAACCACATGACTAGGTACCAGGAAAACGGACCGCTGGCCTTGGTGAATTTTGAGGTTTGTTCCCCTTTTTTAGGTCCTTGTTCATTGATTTTACCAGTTTTGCCACGCGTTCTTTTTCAGCCTTTTCTTCTTGGTGGTTGGAAAGTTCGTCGGCACTCGGTGCGATGATTTGAATGGTAATAGCTTGGTTCGGTAGGGTGATGGTGTCCCCGACACGGATTTTTTTGCCCCTGCGCGTCTCCTGCTCCCCGTTAAATAAAACCAATTCTTGGCTAAGAAACCCCTTAATGGCACCACCACTTGGAATAATTCCTAGGTCTTTTAGGAGAGCTTGTAGGGTGATAAATTCTTCAAATAAAATATAGTTCATGTCTTCTGCTCCTTCGTTTTCATTATAGCATACTTTTTGAGAATCTCCGCTCCAAAATTCAGCAAAAATCAGCTAGAAAAGGTATAATAGATGTTTAGAAAGACTTGGAGAATGTTAGAACAATGAAATTGGCAGAAGGTGTGTATCTTCATTTTAAGAAAAGCAATAAGTTTAAAACCCAGCGAATCAAGATTCGTTTTTCAGCCCCTTTGGATCAAAAGACGATAGGGAGTCGTGCTTTAATCGCTTATTTTTTAGAATCAGCTAATAAGCAGTATCCAACGCCTCAACTGTTCAGAAGGCAATTGGCGAGTCTTTATGGAGCGACCTTGGAAACCAGTCTTGCTAAAAAGGGAGCTGTCCATATGATTGACTTAGACCTATCTTTTTTGTCCCCGTCCTACACGATGGGCAAAGACCTAACGGCAGAAGCTATAGCATTTCTAAAAACGTGTTTGCTTGAGCCCTTGACCCATGCGGATAGTTTTGATCCTCAATTTTTCAAGATAGAGCAGGACAATCTTTTAACCAGCTTGGAGAGTGAGCAGGAGGATAATTTTTACCAGGCACATTTGGCGATCAATCGTCTGTTTTACAAGTCTGATGAGTTGAGTTTGCCAAAGCATGGGACCATAGATTTGGTGAAGGCAGAGACGCCACAATCCGTTTTTCGTGGTTTTCAAAGGATGCTGAGCCAGGACCGTGTGGATATTTTTTGTTTAGGCGATTTTCAGACGGATCAGGTTGAAAGTATTTTGAAGTCATTTTCCTTTGCAGATCGTTGGCCTGACTTAGAGTTTCAGATTGATCAAGGATTATCTAAAATTACTTCTAAGGTCATTGAAAAAAAGGAAGCCAACCAGTCCATTTTAGAGTTGGCTTATCATGTGTCAGCTCCTTTTGGAAGTAAAGCTTTCTTCAGTTTACTTGTTTTAAATGGTCTTTTAGGTGGATTTTCGCATTCTAGATTATTTACCTTTATTCGTGAAAAAGAAGGGCTTGCTTATACCATCGGTAGTCAGGTTGACAGTTTGACGTCCTACCTTAACATTTATGCAGGAATTGACAAATTGGAAAGGCACAGGGCTATGACCTTGATTCATCAGCAATTGTTGGCTTTAAAACAGGGAAACTTTAGTTCTGCAGAGTTAAGCCAGACAAAGTTAGCTCTTAAAAATGCCCTAAAGATGGCTGAAGACCGGCAAGTTCATTTGATAGAGCAAGTTTACAACCAGGCTGTATTTGGCGATTGTATGATGAATATTGACAGCTGGTTGACAGAAGTTGACAAGGTCAGTAAAGAAGACATCCGTCATCTGGCAAAGGAGATTAAATTACAGGCCGTTTATTTCTTGGAGGGGAATCTATGACTTTAACAAAACAGTATTACCCTGATTTAAAGGAAACTGTCTACCGAAAAATTTTGGATAATGAACTAGAAGTTGTTTTTATTCATAAGCCGGATTATCAGGAAACTCTAGGAATCATGGCTGTTCGTTTTGGTGCTCTAGATACTATTTTTAGACCTAAATATCGCAAACTATATCGTCAATTTCCAGCAGGAATTGCTCATTTTTTAGAGCATAAGCTTTTTGAAATGTCAGATGGAAGTGATGCGGTAGCCTTGTTTTCGAGTTTAGGTGCGGAAGTTAACGCCTTTACCAGTTATCAGCAGACGGTTTACTATTTTTCGACCACAGACAGGGTAAAGGAAAATTTACAGGTTCTACAGAACTTTACAGGTACGTTTCATATCAGTCAGGAGTCGCTGGAACGTGAGCAGTCTATTATCAGTCAAGAAATCAATATGTATCAGGATGATCCAGACTACCAGCTTTATATGGGATTGTTGGGACAGTTATATCCAGAATCTGCACTTTCTGATGATATTGCTGGAAGTTTACAATCCATTAACGCGATTAATATAAAAGATCTTAAGCTGAATTTTGATCTCTTTTACCAGCCATCAAATAGATTGTTGCTAGTTGTGGGACCAGAAGAGCCAGAGAGTCTTCTTGCTGATATTGAAATTTATCAGGCCAAGAGTCGTAAACGGAAAATTTACGAAATCAAGAAGCAAGGCCTTGATTTATTACCAGTAAAGCCATCCTCTCAGGTAGAACTTCCTGTTGTAGGACCTAAGTTAGCCTTAGGGTTTAGAGGGCAAGTTGACTTTACAGAACTGTCAACGTCTTCCTATCGAGTAGCTTTAAAGCTCTTCTTTGCCATGCTCTTAGGATGGACCTCGTCAACCTATCAAGACTGGTATGAAAAAGGGCGTCTGGATGATTCCTTCCAAATGGAAATTGAGATTCATGAGGCCTTTCAATTGGTAACCATGACCTTGGATACTCATGAGCCTATGGCCATGTCCAAGCGGCTTCGCCAGTTGCTCAAAACCTTTAAAACCTTACCAGACTTTCATCAGGACCATCTGGACTTGGTTAAGCAAGAAATGTATGGTGACTTTTTGAAATCTCTTAACAGCCTTGAACAGTTGGCTATGCACTATGTCGATGGTTGGATTGGTGGGGAAGATGGTCTTGATCTGGTTGAAATTTTAGATGAGCTTAGCTTGGAAGATATCCTCTATGTCGGTCAGGATTTTATAGAGAAATCCCAAGTCTCAGATTTTATTATTTTTCCGCAATAGGTCATCGAAAAAAAGTAGAATTTTTGCTACAATAGAAGGCAAGTAAATTAAAAGAAAGGGGGCAGCTATGGCTCAGCAAACCATCGGTCAGGTCTTACGTGCGGCGCGCGAGGATTTAAACTTGACCGTTTCGGATGTTTACAGCAGTTTAAAGATACACAGGCGCTATATCAGGGCTCTAGAGCGAGATCATTTTGAAGTGATTCCGGGGCAACATCAAGCTCGCAATCTTCTGGCTCGCTATGCAGAGTTTTTAGAGTTAGACTTGCCAACTATTTTGGAAGCCTACGATAGCCACGAACCCTTAATGGTCTACCAACTTCCGACAAATGACCCTCGTTATGCACGGTTTAGTCGCAAAAAAAGACCTAGGCGAAGCCAGAGTTATCTTCCGTTTTTCTATCTCTTATTATCTGCTCTCTTGATTCTTGGTTTTGTAGGGATGACAATTTGGCAATATTACCAAAATCAACCGGCTCAGCCTAAAGTAGCTAACTCTGGCTATCAGGTGAGTTACCAGAAGTCTTCCTCAGAAACCTCAGAATCCACTGAACAGACAGTGCCAAGCACAGACCAATCATCAAGTCCAGAAAATCTGCCTTTGGACATTTTGCTGACAGCCGATCAGACTCTTGAAATCAGGCAGGCTCCAGACAAGGTTGATATTACCCTATCTGTTGATCAGACAGAATCTTGGGTCTCCTTGTCTGATACAGACTTAGCCGGTGGCAAGCTTCTGACGCCCGAAGATTCTTCGATAAATCTTTCGGTCGATAGGCAGGTGACGCCTCAATTGACCTTAAGTATAGGTGCTTTGGAAGGATTGAGCCTCAAAATTAATCAGCAAGTGGTCGACTTGTCCTCATTACCAAAGCAACCAACAAATCTGACCCTCATTTTTAAGTAAAGGATTGAACGATGTTTGAAAAGTATACCCGTAAAGAAAATCTCCCTAATAGCTTAACAGTTCTGCGGATCTTGATGATTCCTGTTTTTCTGCTGATTTTGACTCTTTCAAAATCGACTCTCGCTCACATTTTTGCAGGGGTTATTTTTGCAGTAGCTAGTCTGACGGATTATTTAGATGGTTATTTGGCTCGCAAATGGCAGGTAGTGACTAATTTTGGAAAATTTGCTGATCCTTTAGCGGATAAGATACTTGTTATGTCAGCTTTTATCATGTTGGTAGAACTTGGCTTGGTTCCGGGTTGGGTAGCTTCGGTCATTATCTGTCGAGAGTTGGCTGTGACTGGCTTGCGGCTCTTATTGGTAGAGACTGGTGGCGAAGTCTTAGCAGCAGCTATGCCAGGTAAAATAAAGACCTTTACCCAGATGTTTGCCATTGTTTTCTTGCTCTTTCATTGGAACCTTATCGGTCAAATCTTTCTTTACATAGCGCTCTTCTTTACCCTCTATTCTGGCTATGATTATTTTAAGGGAGCAGGTTTCTTATTTAAGGATACATTTAAATAGATGACTATGATTGAAGTTAAAAATCTCACTTTTAGATATGATCAAGACGATTCCCATTATACCTTAGATGATGTGTCGTTTCACGTGAAACAAGGCGAATGGTTATCCATTATCGGCCACAATGGGTCAGGCAAGTCAACGACAGTTCGTTTGATCGATGGCCTTTTGATGGCTGAATCGGGTCAAATCTTTATCTCAGGTGATCTTTTGACGCCCGAAAATGTCTGGGACAAGCGCCGGCAGATTGGCATGGTGTTTCAAAATCCGGATAACCAATTTGTAGGGGCAACGGTGGAAGATGATGTCGCCTTTGGCTTGGAAAATCAAGGTCTTCCACTGGAGGAAATGAAGCAGCGTGTATCAGAGGCCTTAGATTTGGTTGGCATGTCAGACTTTAAAAAACGAGAGCCTGCTAGGTTGTCTGGTGGTCAAAAGCAGCGGGTTGCGATTGCAGGTGTTGTTGCTCTTCGGCCGGATATCGTGATTTTAGACGAAGCGACGTCTATGCTTGATCCAGAAGGGCGTTTATCGTTGATTGAGACTGTTAAAAGAATCAAGGATCAGTATGGTATGACAGTCATTTCCATTACCCATGATTTGGATGAAGTTGCCTTGAGCGACCGTGTCTTAGTGATGAAAAAGGGAAAAATAGAATCTGTCAGCACACCAAAGGATTTATTTGCCCGACCAGATTTACTGGCATTGGGACTCGACCAACCCTTTACGCAACATTTAAAAACAGCTCTTATTCAAGCAGGATTTGACTTGCCCGATAAGTATTTATCAGAAAAGGAATTACAAGAAGCACTATGGTTATCCATCTCCAAGAAGTAAGCTATACTTATCAGGCCAACACTCCCTTTCAGGGGCGTGCCCTTTTTGATGTAAACCTAGTGATTGAAGATGGCAGTTATACGGCTCTAATTGGTCATACAGGTAGTGGCAAGTCAACGATTTTGCAGTTGATGAATGGCTTGATCAAGCCGACGAGTGGTCTGGTTACGATTGATGCATTTAAAATCTCACCTGATTCTGTTGACAAAGACATCAAAATGGTCCGAAAGAAGGTTGGGCTGGTCTTCCAATTTGCTGAGAGTCAGCTGTTTGATGAAACGGTTTTGAAAGATGTGGCTTTTGGGCCTCAGAATTTTGGAGTCTCTAAGGAAAAAGCAGAAGCAATTGCGCGTGAGAAGTTAGCGATTGTCGGCATTTCAGAAGAACTGTTTGACAGAAGTCCCTTTGAGCTGTCAGGAGGTCAGATGCGCCGGGTTGCTATTGCAGGTATTCTTGCTATGGAGCCGGATGTTCTGGTTTTGGATGAGCCGACTGCAGGTCTCGATCCTGCAGGGCGCAAGGAATTGATGGGAATCTTTAAGGACTTACATCGGTCTGGTATGACCATTGTCCTCGTCACCCATCTCATGGACGATGTGGCAGATTATGCTGATAGGGTTTATGTCCTTGAAAAAGGAAAGGTGGTAAACTCTGGTTTACCTAGTCAAGTGTTCCAAGATGTGGCCTTTATGGAGAGCATCCAATTAGGAGTACCAAAGGTGACACGGTTTGCTCAAGGATTAGTCGAGAGAGGTTATGTCTTTGATCGTTTGCCGATTACTATGTCAGAACTTGTGGAGGTGTTGAGCCGTGGATAAACTCATATTGGGGCGATACATTCCAGGAGATTCTTTGATTCATCGTTTGGACCCTAGAAGCAAATTGCTGGCCATGATGCTGTTTATTGGCTTTATTTTCTGGGCTAATAATCTATGGACCAATGTGATCTCTTTTGTCTTTACACTAAGCCTTGTTCTCCTGTCAAAAATTAGCATTCGTTTTTTCCTAAACGGCTTAAAACCGATGCTTGGTTTGATTGTTTTTACGACTATGTTTCAGCTTTTTTTTGCAAGGGGAGGGGAGACTTATTGGTCTTTTGGTATTTTTCAAATAACCAGTCAAGGTTTACACCAATCAGGCATTATTTTGACACGGTTCATCCTCATTATCTTTTTTTCAACCCTACTGACCCTGACCACCATGCCCTTGAGTCTGGCAGATGCGGTAGAATCCTTACTTAGACCGCTCAACTATGTCAAGGTACCTGTTCATGAATTGGGGCTCATGCTGTCAATGAGTTTACGGTTTGTACCGACCTTGATGGATGATACTCAGCGAATTATGAATGCCCAGAGAGCGCGTGGGGTAGATTTCAATGAAGGGAATCTGATGCAGAAGGTAAAATCAATCATTCCCATCTTGATTCCTTTGTTTGCCTCGTCCTTCAAGAGGGCTCTAGCGCTAGCGACTGCTATGGAAGCTAGAGGCTATCAAGGAGGGGAGGGACGGACCAAATACCGCCGTTTATCATGGTCCCTGAAAGACAGCTTGACAATCTTGACAATGTTTCTATTTGGATTGACACTCTATTTACTAAAAAATTGACAAAACTGTCAAAAAAGCTAGTGAAAGCCCGATATCAGGGCTTTTTAATGTCAAAAAGACAAGTAAATGTAATCTATGACATAAAAATGTTAAACAATTGTAACATTTAATGTGTATGATGGTTTAGTAATATTAAAAAAATAGGAGCCATCATGCACTTCTTTAAAAAATTTAGCCTTGGGCTTGCTGTATTTGGTCTGACAAGTTTGTTGGCCTTAGCAACTCCTCATTTAGCCCAAGCACAAGAAACCGATACGACAACATCTACGATTAAATCGCCATATACTGTTAAAGCCGGTGACACTTTAAATCAAATCGCTCAAGAGAATGATAGAGATATCGACTATTTAAGACGTTTAAATGATATTGACAATGAAGACCATCTTGATATCGGTCAAGTCATCGATCTCGGAGACGGTGAAACCTTAGCTGATGGCGAGGTCTATGTTCGTCTCTATCCAGCCTACATTGCAGGACTGGCAGGATTCAAATACGTAGCTCCTGCTGTCTCTACGCCGATTGTAACTTCAGCAACAGCTAATACCACTGCTGCCCCTGTAGTTGCGCAAACAGCTTATGTGCCTAATCAAGTAGCAACATCAACTGGTGTTGTTCTGTCTAATGGGAATACAGCTGGCGAATTTGGTAGCTATGCGGCCAAGCAAATGGAGGCAGCAACTGGTGTTTCTGCAGCAACTTGGGAGCATATCATTGCCCGCGAATCTAACGGCCAAGTTAATGCCTATAACCCTTCTGGGGCTTCTGGGCTCTTCCAAACCATGCCAGGCTGGGGATCGACTGCAACGGTAGACGATCAGATCAATGCTGCTTTAAATGCTTATAATGCTCAAGGTTTATCTGCTTGGGGTTACTAAGATTTTCTAAAAGAAAATAACGAAAAAGAGCTCTCGGGCTCTTTTTTATCTATAAACTATGTTGTTTCTAAGAGTTTCACCAGTTCCAAGGGATGATGGACAAGGTAATCTGCTCCATTTTCTAGTAGGGACTGTTCCGAACCAAAACCCCAGGTGACGCCGATTGTTTGGAGATTGAGAGATTTGCCTCCGACCATGTCATAGTGAGTGTCACCGATCATATAAGCTTCTGGCGCTGTAAGACTATACCTATCCAGACCACGTTTGATAACATCTGCCTTGTGGTCGTTCCCCAAGGAGCCAAAAATCTCTACAAAGTAATGGTCAATATTCAGGTTTTGAAGCATTTTAATCGCCATAGGTTGGTTTTTAGAGGTGGCTACATAGAGCTGATAGCCTTCATTTTTTAGGAATTCCAAGGTTTCAACAATCTGATCATAGAGAGCAACTTGGTTGACACCACCTGACTGGTAATGATGGCGATAGATGTCTCCAGCTTGATTGATAAAAGTTGAATCACCGAAGTGTGCGAAACTCGTTTCAAGTGGCGGCCCAATAAAGCTTTTTAGCGTTGCGATATCCGGTAGAGGAATTCCCAAATCTGTAAAGGTCTGTGTAAAGCTATTGATGATTCCAGGGGAACTGTCTGCTAGGGTACCATCTAAATCAAAGAAGATGTGTTTCATGGGGAACCTCCTTTAAAATATCATATAGGACGATTTCTAGGCAATCCTTTTGAGCAAAGCTTAGTTTGACTACAAAGGGAAAGAGATGCTTAATCTCTGTGAAGTTCTTCAGCGTAAAGTTAGGTTGATAGTAGTTGACAATGGTTGACAGGGCAGTTCCATGGGAACCGACAACGATTTTTTGCCCTCTGTGCTTGTCCAGTAGAGACTCTATTGCTTCGATATTACGTTTTTGGACTTGTCCGAGGGATTCCCCGTCTTTTAATTTATATGAAAAATCGGACCACTGTTTTTGTGTAAAGGCATCAAAATCGTCAATCCAAACACTGTCAATTCGTCTCTCTCTAAACTTTTTTTCTAAATGAATTGGGAGGTTGACACTGTCTGCAAAATGCTTTACAGTATCGATAGCCCGTTTGAAGGGGCTGGAGTAGATGACATCTATCGCTTGATGAGATAGAAAATTTGTCACCTGTATAGAATCGCGTAATCCCTTTGCGGTTAACTCCCTGGTCAGATCATCGTGGTTGTCATAGTTGGGTTCTGCGTGTCTGACAAAGTAGAAACTGGTGGCTGGTGCAGTCATCTTATTCTCCAAAAATTTCTTTAGCAAGGCGTCTGCCTGTTGGTGTTGCTGCAAGGCCACCTTCAGCGGTTTCTCGGAAGGCAGATGGTAGGGCCGATCCAACCTGATACATGGCATTGACAACTTCGTCAACAGGGATTTTAGATTCGATGCCTGCCAGGGCCATGTCTGCAGCGACAAAGGCGAAGCTAGCTCCCATGGCATTGCGTTTAACGCAGGGAACTTCAACCAGACCTGCCACAGGGTCGCAGATGAGGCCTAACATATTCTTGATCACGAAGGCCACCGCCTGACTAGCTTGATAGGCTGTGCCGCCAGCAGCCATGACAAGGGCAGCTGCCCCCATGGCTGCCGCAGATCCGACTTCTGCTTGACAGCCACCTTCAGCTCCCGAGATAGAGGCGTTATTGGCAATAACCAATCCAAAGGCACCGGCTGTAAAGAGAAAATTGATCTGATCTTCCTGACTTAGGTTAAGCTTTTCAGTCGCCGAACTGATAATGGCTGGAATACAACCTGCAGAGCCTGCTGTCGGTGTGGCGCAGACCAAGCCCATCTTGGCATTGATTTCGTTGACAGCCATAGCATTGCGAGCGGCGGACAAGACCGTCAGATCAGATAGGGTTTGACCAGACTGGATATAGCGGTCTAGTTTAGCCGCGTCACCACCTGTCAGGCCAGAGACCGACTTACTATCGGTTAGGCCATCTGTGACGGAGGCTAACATAACTTCCAGGTTACGGGTCATAATGGCAATATTTTCCTGACGGTCACGGCCGGTCAGAGTTGTTTCTGTAGCCAGCATAAGCTCAGCAACCGAGCCACCGTGGAGATCATTGGCCTGTTGAACGAGTTCTTTTATCGTATAAAACATGGGGTCTCCTATCCAAAGAAGCTAACATTATGGAGATGGTCTATATGGCGGATTTCAGCTAAGGCTTCTGCACAATCACGGGAATCAATCTCGATGATCATAATGGCCTTTTCACCAGCCTTTTCACGGGTAACATTCATCTGCCCAATATTGATCTTGTGCTTGGACAGGCAATCTGTCACATGGGCAATCATGCCAGGCACATCTTGGTGAACGATGATGATGGTTGGGGTATTCATATGAATATTGACCGCAAAACCGTTGAGTTCCGTCACTTGAATATTACCACCACCAATCGAAATTCCTGTTGCAGATAACTGCTTGTGCTGGTTTTTGATGACAATCTTGGTTGTATTGGGGTGGGGGGCATTTGAGTCCTTGTTAATTTTCCAGTAAATCTTGATCTGGCGTTCTCTGGCGATATCAAGGGCATCAGGGATTCTTGGATCGTCCGTGTCCATTCCCAAAATACCAGCGACCAGGGCAACATCTGTCCCATGGCCTCTATAGGTCTTTGCAAAGGAGTTAAACAGTTGAAATTCAACCTCAGTTGGCTCATCTCCAAAGATAGCTGATACGATTTTACCGATGCGCACAGCTCCGGCAGTATGGCTGGACGATGGGCCAATCATCACTGGACCGATAATGTCAAAAACAGACTGGAATTTTAGGTGTTTCATCGTTTTTTGTCTCCTTGTTTTCTTCCTCGTCTATTATAACAAAAAATAGTTACTTGAAACAGATAATCATTCCCATATTCTGAAGACATGGTATAATGAATAGAGAACCATATATGTTTATGTTTGGAAATCTTTAGACATGGAGGACAGGATGAAAAAAATTTTAGTGATTGATGATGAATCCAGTATTGTTACTTTACTGACCTATACCCTAGAACAGGATGGGTACATGGTTGATAGTGCAACCGATGGTCGACAGGGGCTGGCCCTTGGTCTAACTGGGGAGTTTGATTTTATTATTTTGGATCTGATGCTGCCTCAACTGGATGGGATTGAAATTTGCAAGCGAATCCGTCAAGCTGGCATCGGTACGCCAATTTTGATGTTAACAGCCAAGGATGATGAGTTGGATAAGATCATTGGTCTGGAGTTGGGGGCTGATGATTATATGACCAAGCCTTTCAGTCCAAGAGAGGTTTTGGCTCGTATCAAGGCTATTTTGAGAAGAACAGAGCAACAAGTCCTCCCTGTCGAAAAAGAGGGGATCCTCCACTATGGAGATCTTCTACTTTATGAAGAGCGTCATGAAGTTTATCGGTCTGACCATCCTATCAATTTAACACCGACGGAATTTGAGCTCTTGCATTACCTGATGAAGCGCCCTAATCGTACGCTCAGCCGAGAGAAATTATTAGAAGCGCTTTGGGGCTTTGATTTTCAAGGGGAAACTCGTATGGTGGATGTTCACATCGGCAAACTGCGTGAGAAAATTGAGGAAGACACAAAGCAGCCTAAGTATATCGTCACTGTCAGAGGGTTTGGATACAAGTTTGTAGGAGAATAGGATGAAAAATCTGCTACCGAGAGCCTACCGGTCAGTTTTAGGCAGCCTAGCTTTCATATTGATTTTGGGGACCATTGGCCTTTTTCTGATAAATCGGCAAGCCTTTCTGAGCTGGTCTTGGCTATTAGCTTGGATTTGGGGGCTTTACCTCAGCCACATCTTAGGATTGATATTCATTTTGAGGCAGATTTACCACCCTGTCAAGCAGCTGGAACGTTTGGTGGAACGCCTGCGTCAAGGCAATTACAGCCAAGACTATGTTCAACAGTCTATACCGCTCTACAATAGAATTGGTAGTGAGCTAACAGCCTTTGGCCATGAGTTAAAAAATCATCAAGCCCAAAGACTTAAGGAAGAGGAACAACTGGCTTTACTGCTGAATGACTTATCAGTGGGGGTCTTGATATTGGGGATTGATGGGAGAATTACCCTGGCCAATCAAACCGTCCAAGCCTATTTTTCTGATGAGGCTGTAATTGGGGAACCGCTGGCTAAAGTTAGCAAGGCAGCCGACTTGAATCGCTTGGTTGAAGCGGTTTATCAGACCAAGACAAGCCACAGTCAGGAAATGGACTTCTTTTGGCCTGAGGACAAGATTGTAGAAGTCAGTGTTTCTCCTGTTGTAAAGGAAAATCAAGTCAGTCAGGTCTTGCTTTTGTTTTATGACGTGACCCATATGAGACAGTTGGAGAGAACGCAGAAGGACTTTATTAGCAACGTCTCCCACGAGTTAAAGACACCTGTCACTTCCATTAAAGGATTTGCGGAGACACTACTTTTGGGGGCTAAGGAGGACCCAGTTGTTTTAGATAAGTTTTTAGAGATTATCCATAAGGAAAGCAATCGCCTGCAAGAAATCATCAGGGATATCTTATACCTGTCTAAATTGGAACAGCCTCGTCAAGAACTTCAATTAGAATCCTTGGACTTAGAAGAACTTGTAAGGACTACGATAGAAGGCCTTTCGCCCCAATTGAAAGAAAAATCTTTAACGGTTGATTGTGTTAGTCGGTTGTCAGACTTGTATTTAGGAGATAGAGGAAAGGTGACTCAAGTCCTACTCAACCTTCTGAGCAATGCCATTCGCTACACAGAACCGGGTGGTCTGATCAAGGTTACCATGACCGAGGATGACCGTAGTGTTAAGATTGCTGTAGAGGATACGGGGATCGGTATCCCCGAGCATGAGCTTAATCGGATCTTTGAGCGCTTTTATCGCGTCAACAAAGGCCGTAGCCGCGAGACTGGTGGGACAGGCCTAGGTCTGCCCATTGTAAAGACGCTTTTAGCTAGCATGGAGGGTCAAATCAGAGTCGACAGTCAACCAGGAGTGGGCAGCACCTTTACCATTTCTTTAACCAAGATCAACGGCTCAGACACCAAGTAATACTTTTTGACAACCAAAGATAGGCCTTATCAACTTGCTTCGATGGACTCCAGTTCTATCCTCAGCTTCGTTTCCTAGGCTAGATTGATATAAATATTTCCCTTTTAAAATAGAACCTTAGGAGCTCCTGATATCAGGCCAGGGGTTCCTGGGGCTTTTTCTTTACACAATCTTTACAAAAAACAGGTCAAAAGCTTTACAAAAGATTGCTACAATAAATCTTGTAGCAGCTAGATTCGCTACAGGAAAGTGAGTAAAAATAATGAAGACAATTCTTAAAACAGGTCTGGTGTTGTTAGCAAGTGTCTCCTTGATTGCTTGTGGAAATAAGGGCAGTGATCCCTCTGCTAGTCTTGGTGACATCATGGTCGTTTCTCGCGAAGATGGCTCAGGAACAAGAGGGGCCTTTACAGAATTGACCGGTGTTTTGCAAAAGTTTGGTGATACAGAGGTGGATCAAACGACTAAGGCAGCAACCATCCAAAACAATACCGAGGGTGTTGTTAGCACAGTATCAGGCAACCCAAGTGCTATCGGTTATATGTCTCTGGGTTCTTTGACAGATGCTGTCAAGCCTCTTAACATTGACGGTATTGAACCGTCAGAAAAAACCGTTTTGGATGGGACTTACCCGATTCAGCGCCCTTTCAACATCGTCTTTAAAGAGGATATTTCTGAAACAGCTCGAGATTTTATGGCTTTTATCCATTCGAGCCAAGGTCAAGCGGTGGTAGCGGATAAAAATTATATTCCTGTCAAGTTGGATGCTACAGACTATTCAGCAACTAAAGCCTCAGGGACAATCTCAATTGTTGGCTCAACGTCTGTGACACCGCTTATGGAAAAGTTAGCAGAAGCTTATCGGGAATTGAATCCAGATGTGAAGATTGACATCACTTCAAACGGTTCTTCTGCTGGTGTGACAGCTGTTCAAGAAGGGGTAGCGGATATCGGTATGGTATCTCGTGAGCTCAAGGACAAGGAAAAACCAGGTATTACTGTTGAAGTCATTGCCTTAGATGGCATTGCTGTCATTATTAACAAGGAAAATGCTTTGGCTAATTTGACTTTAGATCAGGTTAAAGGAATCTATACTGGTGAACTTTTAGCTTGGGATGATTTAGCAAACTAATCTCCTTGTCCTCATTGAGAATTAGAAGAAGTTGGTTATACCCAACCAGATTCAGATTCTTTTTGGATATTTTTGGGGATTGGGTGGTCACTAGCCAAGTTTTTTGGAGGAATGTGGATTGACTTGCTAAAAATGATGTCGGGTGACCAATAAAGGACCGGCCAGTTAGGCATAGAGTTATGGGATAGGTTTTAAAGAACCTGCTAGAGACTTAGGATTGAGTAGAGAGTTATGATAAATGAGAAAGTAGGAAGCTATGGGCTATTCTAGTCAAAGGGCTAAGCATAAGGAGACCTTTTTCAAGGGGACGTTTTTGGTATCCGCACTGCTCTCCATTTTAGCCATTGTTGTGATTTGTGTGTTTATTTTTGGGAACGCTCTTCCATTTTTGCTGAAACATGGTTTTTCGGGGTTTATATTGGAGAGCGATTGGTCTCCTTCTAACACACCAGCCTCTTATGGCATTTTGCCCATGATTTTAGGATCATTGATGGTAACTGCTGGTGCGGTGGTCATTGGTGTTCCGATTGGTATCTTAACAGCTGTCTTTATGGTCTATTTTTGCCCAAAGGGCCTTTACCGTTTCTTAAAACCAGCCGTTAATGTTATGGCTGCCATCCCTTCCATTGTTTATGGTTTCTTTGGACTACAATTCATTGTTCCTTGGATACGGACTTATGGAGGGACTGGTTTGAGTGCGCTGTCTGCTTCCCTGCTACTGGGGGTGATGATTTTGCCAACGATAATCAGTTTGTCAGAGACTTATTTACGAGCTGTACCTGGGGACTATTATACAGCTAGTCTGGCTCTCGGAGCTTCTCATGAACGGTCTGTTTTTTGGGTCATGTTGCCAGCGGCACGGTCAGGTATTTTTTCAGCGACGATTTTAGGGATTGGGCGTGCTATTGGTGAAACCATGGCTGTGATCTTGGTCGCAGGCAACCAACCAGTTCTTCCGACAGGCTGGTTGCGAGGGGTTCGAACAATGACGACCAACATTGTCCTCGAGATGGCTTATGCTTCAGGAGAACACAGGGAGGCTCTGATTGCTACTGCTGCCGTTCTGTTCCTCTTTATATTGATGATCAACGCGGGCTTTATTTGGGTGAAAAGGAGGGGTGAGTAATGCTGGCGCGTATTCTGAGAGTCCTGGTTTTTCTGTCGGCTGCTGTGACATTTGGCTTTCTTTTCCTCGTTATTGGTTTTATTCTGGTTCAGGGCTTGCCACATTTGGGATTGGATCTTTTTTCCTGGACCTATCGTTCGGAAAATATGTCCCTTTTACCTTCTATCATTACCACTTTGATTTTGGTCATAGGGTCCCTTTTGTTGGCAATTCCCTTGGGAGTTTTTGCAGGTTTTTACCTGGTCGAGTATGCCAAAAAAGACAGTAAGGTTGTCGAATTAATTCGTTTAGCAGCAGATACCTTGCAAGGTGTTCCGTCTATTGTTTTTGGTCTCTTTGGCATGTTGTTCTTTGTGGTCTTCTGTAGGTTTCAATATTCCCTTTTATCAGGTATACTGACATCGGTTATCATGGTTCTGCCCTTGATTATTCGAGCGACGGAGGAGGGCTTGTTATCAGTTCCGGACAGTGTTCGCCAGGCCAGTTTTGCCCTTGGAGCAGGTAAAATAAGAACCATTATGCGGATTGTTTTACCAGAAGCTTTACCGGGGATTTTAGCAGGTGTTTTGCTGTCTATCGGGCGGATTGTTGGTGAAACAGCGGCGCTCATGTATACCTTGGGGACCTCAACCAATATGCCTAAAAGTCTGATGGATTCAGGTCGTACCTTGTCACTTCACATGTATGTCCTTTCCAGTGAGGGACTTTATCTTGATGAAGCCTATGCAACAGGAGTGATCTTGATTTTGATTGTTTTAATCATTCAGACCCTGTCAACGCGCTTGTCTAAGCAACTTGTGAAAGGAAATCATTAACAGTATGGGAAGTATTTTAGTGGAGAACATGAACTTGTTTTATGGCGACTTTCAAGCTTTAAAACAGATTAATTTAGCTATTCCGGAAAATCAAATCACGGCCCTTATCGGTCCTTCTGGCTGTGGGAAGACCACTTTTTTAAAAAGTCTTAATCGGATGACCGATTTGGTGCCTGGTTGCCGTATTGAAGGCCGTATTAGCTTAGATGGGCAGGATATTTTCGCTAAGGATGTGGACCTCAACCACTTGCGCAAGCGAGTCGGGATGGTTTTTCAGCAACCCAACCCATTTTCCATGTCTATTTATGACAATATCGCCTACGGACCAAGAACACATGGGATTCAGGATAAGGCGAGTCTTGATGCCATTGTGGAGAAGAGTCTACGCGGTGCAGCGATTTGGGACGATGTTAAGGACAAGTTGAAAAAAAGCGGCCGCTCCTTATCTGGTGGGCAACAGCAGCGGATTTGCATTGCAAGAGCCTTGGCTGTCGAACCCGAAATCTTACTAATGGATGAGCCTACCTCTGCCCTTGATCCGATTTCAACCTTAAAAATCGAGGATCTGGTTCAGGAGTTGAAGGAAAACTATACAATCGTGATGGTGACCCATAATATGCAACAAGCGGCGCGTGTGGCGGACAAGACAGCTTTTTTCCTAATGGGAGAGGTCTGTGAATACGGGGATACCAATCAGATATTCACCAATCCAAGGGATGAACGGACTGAACGTTATGTTTCTGGAAGATTCGGCTAGGAAGGACTGAAAATGAGAGAGCTTTATCAACAAGAGTTGGAAGACCTGAAAAAACAATTCCAAGCGTTATTTAGAAAAGCCATTCGTGCTTTTGAAAAAACACGTTTGGCCCTTATTGACCAAGATGTCCGAGTAGCAGAGGCCGTTATCATGGAAGATAGCTTGATTAACCATCAACAGATGGAAATTGAAACTGCCTGCGCCTTGTTGTTGGCCAGGCAGCAGCCTGTTGCTAGGGATTTACGTCTGGTTGTCTCCCTGATGCAGATGAGTGCTGATTTGGAAAAAATTGGAGATTATTGTAGTCATATTGCAAAATCCTTGACCAGGATTGAGGGACAAACTCGCTCACAATCCATTGAGTCAGGGATAGTAGACCTTGCTGACAAGCTTCATTTCTTGCTCAATAAGGCCCTAATGATGAGCCAGACCTTCCAGGTAGACAAGGCAGATGAGATTCATGCTCTGGAGGAAGAATTGGTTGAGTCAAGAAGACTCTTGTCAACACATATTCGTAAGGAAATGGACAAGTCGCCAGATCTTGTCTTTAGCGATAGTTATTATCTTTCCATGGCTCTGAACATGGAGCGAATAGCTGATTATGTGACTAATATTTGCGAACGGATTGTCTATGTTGAAACAGGCCATATGGTCGATCCTGTCTAATCATTCACTTATTTAACCTTGTCAAGCAGTTGGCAAGGTTTTTTACGATTGTATTTACAAATCTGTCAACAAAATTGACAACTCTGTCAAAAGAACGCTGTTCACCGATGATTGTTTTTCTTGTAGCAAGGGCGTTTTCGTGCTATAATGAAGCTTCAAAATCGACCTTCAAATCGACTTTTGAAAAGACGACCTTCAATCGTCCATTAAAAAACGAAAAGATGGGAGACTTATCATATGACTGATAATTCAAAAATACGTGTCGTTGTCGGCATGAGTGGTGGTGTTGATTCCTCCGTGACGGCCTTGCTGTTAAAAGAGCAGGGATACGATGTTGTTGGGATTTTCATGAAAAACTGGGACGACACAGATGAAAATGGTTTTTGTACAGCGACCGAGGATTACAAGGATGTGGCTGCGGTGGCAGACCAGATTGGCATTCCTTATTACTCTGTCAACTTTGAAAAAGAGTATTGGGAACGTGTCTTTGAGTATTTCTTAGCGGAGTACCGTGCTGGTCGCACGCCTAATCCAGATGTTATGTGTAACAAAGAAATCAAGTTTAAGGCCTTTTTGGATTATGCCATGACCCTAGGAGCTGACTATGTAGCAACGGGCCATTATGCTCAGGTAACCCGTGACGAATATGGAAGGGTTCGCATGTTGCGGGGGGCAGATAATAATAAGGATCAAACCTACTTCCTCAGCCAGCTGTCTCAGGAACAACTGCAAAAAACCATGTTTCCGCTCGGCCATTTGCAAAAAGCAGAGGTAAGGGAAATTGCAGAGCGCGCAGGGCTAGCAACGGCTAAAAAGAAGGATTCAACAGGCATCTGCTTTATCGGAGAGAAGAACTTCAAGGAGTTCTTGAGCAACTATTTGCCAGCTACTCCAGGACGGATGATGACCATGGATGGTCAAGATATGGGAGAACATACTGGACTTATGTACTACACCATTGGCCAACGTGGAGGTTTAGGAATCGGTGGTCAGCAAGGCGGAGACAACCAGCCTTGGTTTGTGGTTGGCAAGGACATCTCTAAAAATATTCTTTATGTTGGTCAAGGTTTCTACCATGAGCACCTCTTGTCAACCTCTTTACAAGCTAGTCAAGTTAGGTTTACAAGGGATATGCCAGAAGTTTTTGAACTGGAGTGCACAGCCAAGTTCCGCTACCGTCAGCCAGACCAGAAGGTGACGGTCTATGTCAACGGAGATAAGGCAGAAGTCATCTTCGACGAGCCACAGCGGGCCATCACACCAGGTCAAGCAGTCGTCTTCTACGACGGTGACGAGTGTCTGGGCGGTGGCATGATTGATGCTGCTTATAAAGATGGCGTAGAGTGTCAGTATATTTAGGGACAAGGTTAATTAAAGGAGAAAGAAAGTGATGAAAATCGGGGTTATTCAAGCCAGTACAGGTGAGAGTATAACTGATTTACTATTTAATTTAACTTGTCAATCAGTTGGTGGCCGGTATGAAGTTTTTAATTTGGGAACATTTCATGCTGAAACTCAAATCTCTTCTTAGATTGAAGTTGCGGTTATGATTAGTTTATTAATTGAGACAAGTAGTCTTGATTTTGTTGTTACAGGTTGTTCGTCAGGCCAAGGAATGATGATGGTTTGTAATAGTTTACCAGAACTGCGGAGTGGTCTTTTACAGACACCCCAAGACCCTATCTTTTGGGCGTATCAATAATGGAAATGTAGCTTCTTTACCTTTAGGATTGAACCATGGTTGGGCTGGTGAACTAAATCTTCAATGCATTTTAGATAAATTGTTTTGTGATGAGTTTGGTGTAGACTACCCAGTTGGAGATGCTGATTGAAAAAGAAAAGAGAGTCAAAAGCTTCTCGCTTTGAACCGACTAACCAAGAAATCATTTCAAGAGATTTTACATGATATTGAACCAAGATTAATAGAAAAAGTAGTATCTAGAGACATCTTTTATGACTTTTTAGAGAATCCTGCTACTAATACTGAATTAATAAATGGTTTGAAATACTTTAAAAAGTGACATTTGACTTGACTGACAAATCACTTGTTTTTCTACTATATAATTATATAACCTTAACAACCCGATAAAACGTTCCCGAGGCTGGGCAAAAGTCAGTTCTATTTAAACTGAGCCCACTGAAAAAGTGAGTCTCATTAGAAATTGAACGGATAATAATGGTTTCTTTCCATAATATGAATCTAAAAAACGAATGAATGATAAAAAGTGTTCAGTAACTAGGTATCATTATTCGTTTTTTATGATAATCATTTTTGCTATTTAAACTTTTTCAGTGGGCTCATTCAAACTATGGTAGAAAAAACAGCTTGACGCCGTGGTTGGGAGCTTGGACAGCCTGGGGTTAGGCTGTCCAAGGTGGTCTCCCAGAAATTGGAGAGAGACAATGCTGGCTATGTCAGTTTTAGCGTTTCCCCTGCATAGTTCCAAAGGTCCCCCGGACCTTTGGAAGTTGGAAATAGAACTGACGACGTCAGCGTCAAAAGGAACTTTAGTTCCAAGCAACCACTACTGATTGGCATTTTTTCGCTTTATAGGTTCCAAAACTGACCTAATCAACTGTGCGGGGTGGGAGTTAAACTGTCCGGTGGACAGTTTCAGGTCTGAGCCTTGAAATAAAAAAAGCGAAGACGAACTCTTTTTCGTTTGTTGGCGTTCTTTCCACTCCCTTTTTTAGATCTCTGTCAAAACAGTTCTCAAACGAGCTGTTTTTTATTTAAGATAATTTTCAGAAAATTTTCAGTATTCGTTAAGGTTACGTGGTTATACTTTTTTTCAGAAAGAAGGTAAGATCTATGAAACAACAAATCAAAAAACTATTTCCTATTCTCTTAGCAGGTGCGACCCTAGCAGCTTGTCAGTCTGGCACTACAAATGCCCAGTCAAGTACAAGCTCAGCAGTCCTTACGTCTACTTCAACCACTCAAACGACTAGCACACAAGAAGACACAGCGACAACTGGCTACTTTTCTGATAAAGACCTAGATGCCAGTTATGATGAAGCTTCAGCCAGCACGATTGAGCTCAACGGATCAACGGCGACCGTTTCAGGAGACGGTGTTAGCCTGACAGGTTCTGTGGTTAAGATTAGCCAAGCTGGGACCTACATTGTTTCAGGTCAGAGTGAAGGAGTTCAGATTTTGGTAGAGGCGGCGGATAGTGATGAGGTCCAGATTGTCCTAAACGGGGTGACCATGACGGGCACCGATGCCCTCATTGCTGTAACCAATGCCGATACTGTTTACCTGACTCTGGCAGAAGGGACAAAAAATACCCTGGCTGATAGTGCTGACCGCACGGCAACAGATTTCAGCGCAGCCATCTACAGTAAAAAAGACCTAACCATCAATGGGTCTGGCCAGTTAACTGTCGAAGGCAACTACAACAATGCCATCAAGTCCAACGATGACTTGAAAATCGCAGGCGGCAGCTACCAGTTGACAGCCGTCAAACATGCCCTATCGGCCAATGATGCGCTTAATATCACAGGAGCGACGCTGAATATTGTGGCGACTGAAGATGCCATCCACTCAGATAATGACGAGGACACCAGTTTGGGCAACCTTTACATCTCAGACAGCGACATCACCATCCAAGCAGGCGACGATGCCATTCATGCCAGCAATGAAGCCGTGATTGACAGCGGGACGATTGATATCCAGACCAGTACCGAAGGCATCGAAGGCAAGGTGGTCACCATCAACGGAGGCACCATTGCCATCAATGCTAGTGATGACGGCATCAATGCTAGCGACTGGACAGCCAGCTCATCAGATGTCTACCAAACAGGAGTTGGCATTGCCATCAACGGTGGTGACCTCACCATTACCATGGCTTCTGGCGATACCGATGCCATTGATAGCAACGGCGATGTGGCTGTGACAGGAGGTACCATTGCTATTTCGGGCCAGTCAGCCTTTGATTTTAATGGAACAGCCACTTATACAGGTGGGACCATTACCCATAATGGACAGACCCTCTCAGACATCAGCAATTCCATGATGGGAGGTCCTGGTGGCGGCATGAGGCCAGGGCGTTAAGCAAAAAATAAAAAGAGGATAAAAGCAGGATAGAACAGAAAGGACCTAACCATGAAAAAAGTAAACCAAAAAGAATTCAAACGTGTAGAAACCAAGTACCTCGTCTCTGACAAGCAACTTTCTCAGCTTCTAAAGGATATGAATCCTTACCTGCAGGCCGATGATTTTGCCCAGTCCACCATTTCCAGCCTCTACTTTGACACGGAGGATTTCCAGATGGTACAAGACTCTTTAGCTAAGAAACATGGTAAGGAAAAGTTGCGCCTGCGTACCTATGACACCAGTGGCAGCCTTGATGCTCCAGCCTTCTTAGAAATCAAGCAAAAGCTTGATGGCGTGGGCTATAAGTACCGTGTAGCAACCACTCCGCGCTTGGCGGGGCGTGAGCTTGCTGGTCAGACCAGTGATTGGAAAATGGCAGAGCAGCTACAAGAACTACACGACCGTTATGACAATATCCAGCCACGCATGCTGATTCGTTACCAACGCCAGTCCTTCAAGGGGCGTGGAAACCAGTCTGTTCGGGTAACACTGGATAAAAACGTAACCTATGGCTTGGTTACCGGTATGACCTTGGTCGCTCCTTTTGAGCAGCATTTGATTGCAGACAACCAAATGATTATGGAAATCAAGGTTGCAACCAGCACTCCAGCCTGGCTAGAAGAGATTTTAGCCAAGTACCAGCTAGAGAAAACCTCCTTCTCTAAATATGGTCAGGCCTATCGTCTGTATCAAGAACACCTAAAGATAAGGGAGACTGCCTATGCTTGATCAGATGTTTCAGAGTGTTTTGAGTTCCTCGACAGTTTCAGTCAACCCTGTCTGGTTATTGCTTTGTCTAGTAACCAGCTTGGGATTGGGACTAATCTTGACCAGCCTCTATAAACACGACGGCAACTACTCCAAGGATTTTGCCCTGACCCTAGTGGTCCTACCCGTCTTGATTGCGGTGATTATCTTCCTCGTCAATGGCAACCTAGGAACCTCTGTAGCGGTAGCGGGTGCCTTCAGTTTGATCAAATTTCGCTCCCCAGCCAGCTCCAGCAAGGAATTGCTTCTCGTCTTCATGGCGACAGCGGTCGGATTAGCAACTGGGATGGGCTACCTACTCTTAGCTATCTTGATGACTGTCCTGATTAGTGGAGTCTTGTTACTCTTAGAAAAATCTCCTTTCATCCATCAAGCTGCTAACTGGCAGGAAATTACCATTTGTCTTCCTCAAACAGAGGCAGACCGTCAAGGAGTCGAGGACTTCCTAACAAGTTTAGGACAGGCTCCCTCGCTCGAAACCGCCAAAACCAAACAAGGTCAATTAGAATTGACCTACCGGATTTTGACCAGTCTATCCGACCAGGACTTGCTGGACCGTCTGATTCTGGCCCAGCCATCATGGAACATCAATCTATCTCGTCGTCTCAAGAAAAAGAAGAGTCTGTAACCCACAGAAAGGAGCCAGTCGATGAAAAACATCAAAAAATATGGCTATGTGATTTTATTTTCCAGCATGCTACTGACAGCTAATGCCTACACCCTCTTAAAAACCTTTGTTCTACCAACAGCGGTAGCAACAGTGGCAGATACGGTACAAGCCCAAACCAGTCAGTCCTCTGCTACAACAGCCACTAATTTGAGTAGCTCTGCTATTACCACAGGAGAAATCACGAGCACTGATACCAGCTATCAAGATGACAACGTGAGCATCAGCATTGAGACACTTCGTCAGAATGATACGACCATTTACGTGGCAGATGTGACCATCAGTGATCCGAGCCTACTGAAGACCGCTCTCGCACAAGACACCTATGGCACCAATATCACAGCAACGACCTCTAGTACAGCAGCCAGTAAAAACGCTATTTTCGCTGTCAATGGAGACTACTACGGGGCCAACCAGACAGGCTATGTGATCAAAAACGGCGTGCTCTATCGGGAGACAGCTCGCTCGACTGACTATGAAGACCTAGTCCAGTATGCGGACGGCACGTTAGGAGTTGTCTCTGAAGCTGAAACGACAGCTCAAGCTCTTCTAGATAGTGGGGTTGTCAACACCTTTACCTTTGGTCCAACCTTGATTGAGGACGGAGAGATTACCGTCTCGACTTCAGATGAAGTTGGGCGTGCCATGGCTGATAACCCAAGGACTGCGATTGGTATCATTGAGGAAGAAGATGGATCCCTCCATTATATCTTCGTGGTATCAGACGGCCGTAGCGAGGAAAGTACAGGTCTTAGCCTTTATGAGTTGGCTCAAATTATGGATAGCTATGGAGTTGATTTGGCCTATAACTTAGACGGCGGTGGATCCTCCACCATGTATTTCAATGGTCAAGTCATCAACAATCCCACAACGAACGGTACCACCATCAAAGAAAGGGCGGTGAGCGATATTGTTTACATCGGTTACACCTAAAACAAAGAAGAAAACGATGAGGAATCTGGTCCTTCTGAGCTTGTTTCTCATCCTCTTCAACCATATTTATGAACACTTTAGCTACGGCGAGAGCTCCCTCTATATGAAAGGCATGTTTGCCATTCCCTTACTAGGAGCTTTGGCTTATGGCCTATCCTTTCTCGGTCGAGGATGGTTGAGCAACCGTGCCAGCGTCTTGCTCTTTAACTCTAGCCTAGCCATCGCCGTCAGTGGTTGCTTGATGAAGGGGATTATCGAAATCTCTGGAAGATCGACCACTCTCGACATGCCCTACTGGTGGACTGGTTTTGCCTTTTTGGCTCTCAGTGGACTGGTCTGCCTCCACCCTACAAGAAAGCAGGAGGACTGCCTATGATCATCATTATTCCCTCATACGAACCAGATGAAAAATTGGTCCAGCTAGTAATAGACCTAAAAACCCAGCCAGGTCATCAGATCCTTGTGGTGGATGATGGCAGTGGCCCACGCTATGCCAATCTCTTTACAACTGTCGCAGAGCTGGGAGCAACTGTCCTGACCCATGAGGGCAACCGTGGCAAGGGGGCGGCCTTAAAAACAGCCTTTGCCTATCTAAAAGCAGAGGCCCAGCCAGATGCTATCTTGGTTACAGCAGATAGTGACGGCCAGCATTTGGTGGAGGACATTGTGCGAGTTGGGCAAACAGTAGCAGGACAGCCCGAGCAGATTGTCTTAGGTGCAAGATCCTTTGTCGGTAAAGTGCCCTTCCGTAGCCGATTTGGCAATAAGCTAACGGCCGGCTTGTTCAAACTCGTAACAGGCCAGCCAGTCAGCGATACCCAAACAGGCTTGCGGGGTTTTTCCTACCAGCATTTGGACTGGCTCTTGTCCCTTCCTGGTGAGCGGTTTGAGTATGAGTTTCACATGCTCCTAGAGAGCAAAAAAGCGGGTTACCCCATCGCCGAAGTGCCCATTGAAACCATCTACATTGAGGAGAATAAGTCCTCACACTTTCGACCGATTCAGGATTCTATTCGGATTTATGCCCCTTTTCTCAGATTTATAGCAAGCAGTGGTGCAGCAGCGCTCTTGGACATGACCTTGTTGTTCCTTCTGATGGCTCTGAC
The DNA here is from genome assembly GCF_040545225.1 of Streptococcus rupicaprae. Classification (NCBI taxonomy): domain Bacteria; kingdom Bacillati; phylum Bacillota; class Bacilli; order Lactobacillales; family Streptococcaceae; genus Streptococcus; species Streptococcus rupicaprae. The sequence goes on from NZ_JBEPLO010000011.1 coordinate 42,827, forward strand.
CAATCACCTGCTCCTGTCTGTCATTCTGGCCCGCCTAGCCAGTGCTGGTCTTCAATACTTGCTCAATGCTCGTCTGGTCTTTCGCCAGGAAAAACAAGGTCTGACTCCTATGATCCGTTATGGTCTCCTAGTAGTGGCTCTTCTGATTGGTAATGCTCTGATGTTGCAGGGGTTGGTTCAATTGGGTCTTGGCTTACTTCTCGCAAAAATCTTAACAGAAATCATCTTGTTTTTGGTCAGTTACCGCGTCCAGCAGACAGTGGTGTTTGCTTAGGCGATTCCATTTTTAGGGAGTTTACCAATTTTTATCCATTGACAGCTCCCCTCTTTTTCTGCTACAATAAGCTTAACAACACGATGAAAGTCAAAGCTCATTGTCTTGTATGTCTTTTTGGCGTGCAATGATAAACTAGCTTTGGCTTTTTTGCGGGGAAGGAGATGGTGATGGATTTTAGAACCAAGAGTGATCAGCAGATGTTTGGTGTCAGGGCAACGGCCTTACTGGTGCAAGATGGAAAAGTGTATTTGTGTAAATCGTCATCGGGCACCTATTACTGTGCTGGCGGAGCTATACTAGTCGGTGAGACAACGGAAGAAGCTGTTAAGCGGGAGGTCCGTGAGGAGATTGCCTGTGAGGTGAGGGTTGATCACTTGGCCTTTGTGGCCGAAAATACCTTCTGTCAAGCTGGTGTAAACTTTCACAACATTGAGTTCCACTACATTGTTACACCAGTTACGGCGCCAAGTCCCAATATGAGAGAGGATGGAGAAGAGCGTGTTTGCGAGTGGGTTGACATTGACAAGCTTGACACCATTGATTTGAGACCCGCCTTCCTCAAAACAGAGCTCAAAAACTGCGATGGGAAGGTCAAACATATTGTCAATATGGAAAGGTAGATGCCATGTCCGTTAAATTAATTGCGCATGTTTTGTTGACTTATCAAGGCAAGTACCTTCTGATTAAACGGTCCAGGATTAAGCGAGGTCAGGCCAATGTCTATCCCAACTACTGGGATATTCCTGGGGGTAGTGTTGAGTTTGGAGAGTTGCCCCGAGATGCTGCCGTGAGGGAAGTCCGTGAGGAAACAGGCCTTATTATTTCGGATGAGGGACTGTCTCTCATTCATGAAGACAGCCAGTTTGATACTCATAAGCAGACGGTCTTTACCCGCTTGGTTTACCGATATGGCCTGCTGGAAACTCCGGAGACCATCGTTTTAGACCCTGAGGAACATGTGGATGATTGCTGGCTAGATTGTCATCAGGCTCAAAAACTGCAGCTTGTTCCTTATTTGAAGGATATTTTAGAAATAAAGGCTAGGACATGAATGACATCACTTATGACATCTATGTATTTACGAAAAGATTTTTGAAACTAACCAAGGTCCGATTATCCGTAAAAAATGGATTGATTTTGACAATAGTTATCCTAGGATTGATGTCCTTTATCTACCTATCATATAACCTTGATAAAATTGGTTACAACGCCTTCACCATTTCCTTGGTCATGATGATGTTGTTGGCTCTTATCGGTTACATGTGGCATATTAGTGACAGTCGTAAAACGAGGGAAAACATAAATTTTCTCGCGCGACATTCCAAGCGGTATTCAGAATTTCAGAATAGATTTGAAGAAAAATATGGTGCTGAATATGGACAGAGGTTAGTGACTTATTTAAAATCAGCTGAAAAAGAGTTAGAAGAAGACATCAAAAGAGTGATTGAAAAGAGTAAGTATCAGTTAGATAAAATCGTTAGTTTATTGACCTTGACACCACTGTTGACCATATTTATGCCTCGACATTTAGCCCGCTGAATGATGTGGCCAATAAACAAAAGGTACTTCTTTTTTTGAAGGGGTATTTAGCAAGTGGGGTATTTTTAGATTATGCCCAGCAAAACGTTACACATAATCCGTTTTATCATAGCAGGAGATTGAAAAAATGACACACACATTTACAGAACACTACGACATTATTGTGATCGGAGCAGGCCACGCGGGGGTTGAGGCAGCGCTAGCGGCTAGCCGTATGGGCAGCAAGGTTCTGCTGGCCACCATCAACATCGACATGCTGGCCTTTATGCCCTGTAACCCGTCGGTTGGCGGCTCGGCCAAGGGGATTGTGGTGCGGGAAATTGACGCCCTGGGGGGCGAAATGGGCCGCAACATTGACAAGTCCTATATCCAGATGAAGATGCTCAACACAGGTAAGGGTCCTGCGGTGCGTGCCCTGCGTGCCCAGGCAGACAAGTCCCTTTATGCGCAACTGATGAAGCAGACCGTGGAAAATCAGGACAATCTGACCCTGCGTCAGTCCATGATTGATGAGATTTTGGTGGAAGATGGTCAGGTCATCGGTGTCCGCACGGCGACCAATCAGAAATTTTCTACCAAGGCTGTTGTCGTAACCACGGGGACAGCCCTGCGTGGGGAGATTATCCTGGGGGAGCTTAAGTATTCCTCTGGGCCAAACAACAGCCTGGCCTCTGTCGCTCTGGCGGACAACCTCAAAGAGCTTGGTTTGGAAATCGGTCGTTTCAAGACAGGGACACCGCCGCGCATTAAGGCGTCTTCTATTGACTACTCGGTGACCGAAATCCAGCCGGGCGATGACAAGCCCAATCACTTCTCCTTCCTGTCCAAGGACGAGGACTATGTGACCGACCAAGTGCCTTGCTGGCTGACCTATACCAATGAGATCAGCCACCAGATTATCAATGACAACCTTCACCGTGCCCCAATGTTTTCAGGGATTGTCAAGGGAGTTGGTCCGCGTTACTGCCCGTCCATCGAGGATAAGATCGTCCGTTTTGCCGACAAAGAACGCCATCAGCTCTTCCTGGAGCCAGAAGGGCGCAATACCGAGGAAATCTATGTGCAAGGCCTCTCTACCAGTCTGCCTGAGGACGTTCAAAAAGAGCTCCTCCACTCCATCAAGGGCTTAGAAAAGGCAGAAATGATGCGGACAGGCTATGCCATCGAGTACGATATCGTCCTGCCCCACCAGCTCCGTGCAACGCTGGAAACCAAGACCATCAGCGGTCTTTTCACGGCTGGCCAGACCAACGGCACGTCAGGCTACGAGGAAGCCGCTGGTCAGGGCCTGATTGCGGGGATCAATGCGGCGCTCAAGGTTCAAGGCAAGCCTGAGCTGATTTTGGGGCGCTCAGACGGTTATATCGGGGTCATGATTGACGATTTGGTGACCAAGGGGACGCTGGAACCCTACCGTCTCCTTACCTCTCGTGCTGAGTACCGACTCATCCTAAGGCATGACAATGCTGACATGCGCCTGACCCCAATTGGTCGTGAGGTCGGTCTGGTTGATGATGAGCGTTGGGCAGTCTTTACCAGCAAGAAAGCCCAATTTGACGCCGAAATGGCCAGACTTGACAGCATCAAGCTCAAGCCTGTCAAGGAAACCAATGACAAGGTGCAGGCTCTGGGCTTCAAGCCCTTGACCGATGCCGTGACGGCAAAGGAATTCATGCGTCGTCCAGAGGTGGATTATGCGGCGGTGACCAGCTTTGTCGGTCAGGCTGATGAGCTGCTAGACAGCAAGGTTATTGAGCTGATCGAAACGGAAATCAAGTACGAAGGCTACATCGCCAAGGCCCTTGATCAGGTGGCCAAGATGAAACGCATGGAAGAAAAACGCATTCCAGCCGACATCGACTGGGATGACATTGACAGCATTGCCACCGAGGCGCGTGATAAATTCAAGAAAATCAACCCAGAAACCATCGGCCAGGCCAGTCGGATTTCAGGGGTTAACCCAGCTGATATCTCTATTCTCATGGTTTATCTGGAAGGAAAAGGGCGGTCGATTGCTAAAAATACTGTCAAGTAAAGCTATGTTTACAGGAGATTGACAACTTGTAAACCTAGTAGAGAGCAGTTAAGGACTAATATTATTGAGATTGTAAGTGCGTCACGGTATTCCTTCATACTTTGGTGGTAATAAGGCCGAAAGTGTGATGAACGATGTCAGAATTCTCAAGGGTTTGAAAATCGGACTCCCTAGAAAATTGTGGGCAGACCTTTTCTTTATGCAAGTCTTCTGCAAAATAATAAGCAGGCATAGCTTTTTCCCCTATTGTGTGGTAAAATAGCACCTAAGAGGAAAAAAATGAAACAGTTTCGATTTACGATTAGCCATTTTATCATCGTTGGTTTACTCCTGCTGGGTTTGATTGGACTGGCGGTCAGTTTAGAGACTCGTCCAGCCATCTTATTTTTGCTGGGCTTGTTTATCGTCCTTGTCTTTCTTGCTCTGCTTATTTACCAAAATAGGATATATGAGTCAGATGAACTGGAGAAGATTAAATATATCAATCAGCAAGCGGAAAATAGCATGATTTCCTTGTTGGAGAATCTTCCTGTCGGCGTGATTAAGATGTCTGAAGACGACGAAGAGATCGAGTGGTTTAATCCTTTTGCAGAGTTGATTTTTACAAAAGAAGACGGCAGCTTTGATCAGGGACGCTTTAAGGAAATTATGGCTGTAGGTCTTGATAAATCGCGTATCTATGCCCATTTTTCGGGGAAGCGTTACATCGTTCATACAGATCCACAGAGCCATCTTTTTTACTTCTTTGATGTTTCTTCAGAATACAAGGCGACCCAGGAAATGACGGCGCTGAGGCCAGTTATTGGGGTTATCGGCCTTGATAATTACGATGACTTAGAAGATGTGATTTCGGACTCGGATATTAGTCAGATCAATAGCTTTGTGGCTAACTTTGTCAAGGAATTTACGGACAAGTACCAGATTTTCTACCGTCGGATTGACATGGACCGTTTCTTTTTGATGACGGACTATGCTGTCTTGGAGCGCTTAATTGAGGATAAGTTCTCGGTTATTGATGACTTTCGGACAGAGGCTAGGGCTAGGGATTTGTCTTTAACCCTTAGCATGGGCTTGGCTTTCGGGGACCATAATCACTTGGATATTGGCCAGTTGGCTGTTCAAAATTTGAATATGGCTGAAGTCCGTGGCGGTGATCAAGTCGTGATTCAAGAAAATGCTGAAGGCAAGGCGCCGATTTATTTCGGTGGCAATTCGGCTTCGACTGTTAAACGAACCAGAACCCGTACGAGAGCTATGATGTCAGCCATTTCAGATAAGATCAAGTCGGTTGATCAGGTCTTTGTTGTTGGGCATCGAAACTTGGATATGGATGCTCTGGGAGCTACAATTGGCATGCAGTGTTTCGCACAAAACATTCTGCCTCAGTCGTACGCTGTATACGATGAAACGGGCATGTCTGGCGATGTTGAACGTGCCATTCAACGATTAAAGGAGGAGGAAACTCCAAATCTGATTACTGTTGATGAGGCCCTCAACCTGGTGACCAGTCAATCCCTTCTCGTAATGGTGGACCATTCGAAGATTAGTTTGACCCTGTCTGAGGAGCTTTATAGCCGCTTTAATCAGGTAATCGTGGTGGACCATCACCGTAGAGATAGTGATTTTCCAGATAACGCTGTGATTAGCTATATTGAAAGTGGTGCTAGCAGTGCTAGTGAATTGGTAACGGAGTTGCTCCAGTTCCAGAATGGTAAGAAGTCACGCCTAAGTCGTTTGCAAGCTAGTCTTCTGATGGCTGGGATTATGCTGGACACCAAGAACTTTTCGTCACGTGTGACCAGTCGGACCTTTGACGTTGCGAGTTACTTGCGCAGTTGTGGCAGTGACAGCTTGGAGATACAGACCATTTCAGCGACTGATTTTGAAGAATACCGCCACATCAACCAGTTGATTCTGAAGGGCGAACAGGTTCAGCCAGACATTATCGTGGTCAAGGCGGAGCCAGATGTGGTTTACGATGTGGTCATAGCTAGTAAGGCTGCGGATACGCTTTTATCTATGTCAGATATTGAAGCCTCTTTTGTGATTTACCACAAATCGCAAGACAGTGTTGCCATTTCCGCCCGCAGTCGTAGTAAGATCAATGTTCAAAAAATCATGGAAAGCATGGGTGGTGGTGGTCATTTTGGCTTAGCGGCTACCCAGATTTCAGATCAAACTATTGATCAGGTTTACCAAGAACTTCTCAATCATCTGGATCAGGTGAGTCGAGAAGCGAGTGAAGGATAGGAGGATATCATGAAAGTTATTTTTTTAGCAGATGTTAAGGGCAAGGGAAAAAAGGGTGAGATCAAAGAAGTGCCGACTGGCTATGCCCAAAACTTTTTGATTAAGAAAAATCTGGCTAAAGAAGCGACTGCCCAAGCATTGGGCGAATTGCGCGGTCAAGAAAAAGCCAAGGAGAAAGCCCATGCGGAATTGGTTGCCGAGGCAGAAGCCATCAAGGCTAAATTAGCTGAGGAGGCGACAGTGGTGAAATTCTCTGAGAAGGTTGGCCCAGATGGGAGGACTTTCGGATCAATTACCAGCAAAAAGATTGTAGAAGAACTTGAGAAACAATTCGGGATTAAGCTTGATAAACGTCATATTAAACTGGATCATCCCTTGCGCTCAGTTGGTTCGATCGATGTACCAGTTAAGATTTACCAGGAGATTAGCGGTGTTATCCGCCTTTATGTGCATGAGGCCTAAGGCTTTACAAGGAGTAGACAATGGCAGAGCTGGATGAATTGCGGGTCCAACCGCAAGATATTTTAGCTGAACAGTCAGTCCTAGGTGCGATATTTATTGACGAGAGCAAGCTTGTTTTTGTCCGTGAATATATCGATGCCAGGGACTTCTTTAAGTATGCCCACCAACTGATCTTCCAAGCCATGGTGGCTTTGGCAGAGCGAGGGGATGCGATTGATGCGACGACCCTGCGCAATTATCTTGATGATAAGGGGGACCTCCAAAATATCGGTGGCATCAGCTACCTGGTGGAAATTGTCAATTCCGTTCCAACCTCTGCCAATGCAGAGTACTATGCCAAGATTGTTGCTGAAAAAGCCAGCCTGAGACGCTTGATTGCCAGCTTGACCGATTCTGTCAACTTGGCCTATGAAGCCTCAGAAGGTGCTGACGATATCATTGCACGGACGGAGAAAGCCTTAATTGATATCGGAGAAGGTGCCAGCCGAAGCGGTTTTAAGCGTATCGATGATATCCTCAATATCAACTTTGAATCTTTGGAGAAGCGTTCTCAGCAGACATCTGATATAACGGGAATTGCGACGGGTTACCCTGACCTTGACCACATGACGACAGGTTTGCATGAGGAAGAGTTGATTATTCTGGCTGCTCGTCCTGCCGTCGGTAAGACTGCCTTTGCCTTAAACATTGCTCAAAATATTGCAACCAAGCAGGATAAGACGGTCGCCATCTTTTCATTGGAAATGGGGGCGGAGAGCCTGGTTGACCGGATGCTAGCTGCAGAAGGGGTCATCAATTCCCACTCTCTAAGAACCGGCCAACTAACGGAAGAAGAGTGGCAGAAGGTAACTATCGCTCAAGCCCAGCTGGCTAGGGCCTCCATTTATATTGATGATACACCGGGGATTAAGATTACTGAAATTCGGGCGAGGTCGCGCAAATTGGCCCAGGAAACCAAGAATCTGGGCTTAATCCTGATTGACTACCTCCAGTTGATTACAGGAACTGGCCGGGAAAATCGCCAGCAAGAGGTTTCTGAAATCTCCCGTCAGTTAAAGATTTTGGCCAAGGAATTAAAGGTTCCAGTTATTGCGCTCAGTCAGCTCTCACGGGGGGTTGAGCAACGTCAGGACAAGCGTCCTGTACTCTCAGATATTCGGGAATCGGGATCCATTGAGCAGGATGCGGATATTGTCGCCTTCCTTTACCGAGACGATTACTACGAGCGGGGCGATGATGAAGATGCTATTCCAGACAATACGGTTGAGGTCATTATTGAGAAAAACCGTTCTGGTGCGCGTGGTACAGTTAAGTTGAATTTCCTTAAAGAGTACAATAAATTTTCAAGCATATCAAGAAGAGAGGATGGCTATTAGATGAGTGATGCATTTACAGATGTTGCAAAGATGAAGCAAATCAAGGAAGACATTAAGAATAATGAAGGGAAGCTAGTTGAGCTGACCCTGGAAAATGGACGAAAACGTGAGAAAAACAAGATTGGGCGCTTGATTGAAGTTTACCAGTCGCTCTTCATTGTTGAGTATGAAGATGAGACCAAACCTGAAGGGGATGCGGCCCGTCGTTATGTAGAATCCTATACTTATTCAGATATTTTAACTGAAAAAAATCTGATCCGCTATATCGAATCAGAGTAAAGAGAGTTGACAGTGACTTTACAGTGCTGTCAACTTTTTTTGACCGGCGATAGAATAGGAAAGAGTTCAGGGCTGGTTGAGAGGGGGAAATAGTGTTTTTCTTTATGGCCGTTTGGGATCGGTATTGACTGGATTTCAAGGCCATTGGATAACAATTTTCTTGAATAGAAGAGCGAAAACCTAGTCCAGATTGAAACTCTGACAACTTCTAAAAGAGTACTAAAAAAGCCTGAAAATCAGGCTTTTAAATTAGTATACCCCCTGCAGGGCTCGAACCTGCGACCCATAGATTAAGAGTCTACTGCTCTACCAACTGAGCTAAGGAGGCAAAATGCTGTATTGGTGCCGGTGATTCATGGTTTGTATTGAACCCGCACGAAATAGCAGGTGGGTGACTCGCTCCAACTGAAGCTGCTTCCGCGTGAAACGGCCTGCGCGCTGTTAGATGACTTCTGTCTCCCATATAAATACAAAAATTTGTTCGGTCAACACTGTTGTATGAATTCGCACACCACAGCAATCTCTAACTAATATGTTACCACTTTTTTAAAAAATTTCAAGAGATAACTGGAAAAAATTTAAGGCGCTTTCTTGAGTTGGTCAATCCGCTCTTTATTGGCCGCCAGAGCACGCTCGTATTTTCCGGTCTGGTTGGGCTGGAAATAGTGACTGTCCCGTAATTTTTCTGGCAAGTAGTCCTGTTTGACCCATTTTTCAGGATAGGCATGGGGATACTTGTAGTCAAGGCCATTGCCTAAATCCTTGCTACCTGCGTAATGCGCATCTCGTAAATGTTTTGGAATAGGGAGAGACCCTTTGCTACGGAGGTCTGACAGTGCCTGATCCATAGCTAGATAGGCAGAATTGGATTTTGGAGAGAGGGCCAGGTCAATGACGACATTGGCAATAAGGATCCGAGCCTCTGGGAAACCGATCCGTTGGGCAGCTTCGAGAGCTGTTACGGTATGAATCTGAGCTTCTGGATTGGCTAGGCCGATGTCTTCGTAGGCAATGACAGTCAACCGACGAGCCAGACTCGGCAGATCCCCTGCTTCAATTAAGCGAGCAGCGTAGTGAAGGCTAGCATCTACATCGCTTCCTCGGATAGATTTTTGGAGTGCGGATAGAATATCATAGTGAGCGTCTCCATCTCTGTCCATGCTGATGTAAGAACGCTGTAGGCTATTCTGAATGGCTTCCTGGTCAATATGGCGAAGCCCAGTTTCATCTGGTGTGGTTGAGAGAACGGCAAGTTCAAGGGAATTATAGGCGGAGCGCAGGTCCCCATTAGTTGCCGTAGCAATGGTATCAAGCACTTGGTCATCGAGTTTTACGTCAAAATCAAAGCCCCGTTCCTTATCTGATAAGGCTATCTCCAAGGCCTTTTTGACCTGTTCAATGGTCAGGGGCTCTAGCTCAAAGATTTGGACACGACTGCGGATGGCGGGGGTGACAGAGAAGAAGGGATTTTCAGTTGTTGCTCCGATCATGGTGATCAGGCCATTTTCCAAAAGTGGCAGTAAAAAATCTTGCTTGGTCTTGTCTAGGCGATGAATCTCGTCCAAAAGAAGAACGAGGCCACCTGAAAACTTTGCCTCTTCAGCGATGGTTTGGAGATCCTTTTTACTGTCAACTGTAGCGTTAAAGGTCCGAAAGGCATACTTGGTTGTCCCAGCGATAGCAGCTGCGATTGAGGTTTTACCGATACCGGGTGGCCCATAGAGAATCATGGATGACAGACGCTTGGCTTCAACCATTCGGCGAATAATTTTGCCAGGTCCAACCAGATGGTCTTGGCCGATGACTTGGTCAATGGTTTGGGGACGCATGCGGAGAGCGAGACTGGTTTGCATAGGACGGTTCCTTTCTATCAACTGTTATTATACCAGAAATGGATTAGTTAGCTGAGCCATCTGTCTTTAAAGAGGCACTCGTTTTTGGCAATTGCTTCTTTTTAACATTTGAGAAGAGGGGAGGGTGCTGGGCGATAGTGCTAGTCGAGCAATGCTTTGCCATAGCGGTCTAGGAGAATAGCGCCCAGCGGTGCAGTCAATAGAATGCCCAGAACTGCGACAGATAAGATGGTTTTACCACTGTCTAGTCCCATTGCAAGGGGAATCCCACCGATGGCAGCCTGAACAGTTGCCTTTGGCAGATAAGCGATGACACAGAATAATTTTTCAGATCGGTTTAAACCAGTTCCTGAGACACAAATCAAAACAGCTACAGACCGAATAAGAAGCGTCAGGATAATCAGAAGGATGGCTGGAAGGCCAGCTAGGGGTGTGTAGTTGACATCAATGATGGCACCAACAAGGACAAAGAGGAAAATTTCACCGATTCCCCACATGCGGGCAAAGGCTTGTGAGAAGCTTTGGCGAGTAGTTGCAGTCTGGGCTTGATTGAACTGCACTGCCATGACCAAAACAGCCAAAAGACCAGAGTAAGGAAAGTGACTGCTCAACCTTGCTTCTACAGCTGTCAGGACCAAGGCAAGACTCAACAGGAGCAAGTGCTGGTAGTGAGGGTGGTCCTGTAAGCTCTTTTGGCAGTGCTTGAGAAGTTTGGCAAAGAGCATGCCAGCAAGCACCCCGATGACAATACTAGTGAGGATGGAAATAGGAATGTTGGCCAAGTCTAGGGGCTTAAGACTTTCCTCGGTGGTAAAGCCTAACAGTGCCGAGAAGAGAACGATGACGACCACGTCATCTAGCGAGGCACCTGCTAAGATCAATTGGGGAATTTTTTTCCGGCTACCGATAGTTTGTTCAATCATTTCCACCATGCGAGGCACAACGACAGCTGGTGAGACGGCAGCTAGGACACTCCCCATCAGAGCGGCTTCACTATAGGAAATATCAAAGAAAATGGGCGCCAGAAGGGTATAGGCGAGACCTTCTGCACAGGCAGGTAAGAAGGCCATAAGCAGGGCAGGTCGACCGATTGATTGGAAGTCGGACCACTTGATGCTCAGGCCGGCTTTAATGAGAATGATGACCAAGGCCAGTTTCCTGATGTCGGCGGAATGCTCTAACAAGGGCGATGCCAGCAGGTTCCAGCTGTAGGGTCCGATTAAAATGCCTGCTAAAAGCATCCCAATGATTCTTGGCAGGCGTAATCTGGTGAAAATCAGGCCTGCTCCGATAGAAAAAGCAAAAAGGCAGGCTAAGGAGAGTAGCATGGATGGTTCCTTTCGAGGAGTTGGTAGGGCTGAGGTTAGTGAGGCTGTTCAGCACTAAGAGATTTCTTGGGGAAGGTGGCTGTTTCACATGAAACAAGCTCCCACTGCCAGAGGCAATTAGGAGCTTGCAGCTGTTTACTCTTGATCTGGTGTCAGAATCATTGGGATGATGATTGGTTCACGCTCTGTTTTTTCAGACAAGAAAGGTCTTAGGGCGTTGACAATGGCACCGTTCACGCTCTGGATGTTGGCATCCTTATTCTTTAAGGCAAGTCGGATGGCGTTGAAGAGCAAGCGCTGGCTTTCTCGAATCAGCTCGCCTGACTCACGCATGTAGACAAAGCCACGGCTGAGAATATCAGGCCCAGCTAGAATGAGCTGTTGGTCGAAATCAACGGTAGCAACAGCGATAACGACGCCGTCCTCTGACAGATCGTGGCGGTCGCGAAGAACGGCTGCACCAATGTCGCCGATACCATTCCCGTCAACATAGATGTCTTGGGCATTGAAGCGTCCTGAAATACGTGCGGAATTCTTGGTTAGAGCCAACACATCTCCGTTTTCCATGATAAAGATATTCTCTTTTTGGACACCTGTATCAACGGCCAGGCCAGCGTGGATCTTTTGCATCCGGTACTCACCGTGGACAGGCATGAAGTACTTAGGTTTGATGAGGCTGAGCATGAGTTTTTGCTCTTGCTGGCCCCCGTGTCCGGAGGTATGGATGTTATTAATCTTACCGTGAATAACCTTGACGCCAGCTTCTGTGATGGTATTGATCAACTTGTTGACGCTGGTGGTATTACCAGGAATTGGGCTGGAAGAGAAGATGACCGTATCGCCAGGCTGGAGGGTCACTTGTCTGTGGGTTCCGTTTGCAATGCGTGCTAGGGCAGCCATGGGCTCCCCTTGGCTCCCTGTACAGAGGATCAAGACTTCGCCCGCTGGGTAATCTTTGATCTCATAGGGTTCGATGAAGGTTCCTTCTGGAACCTTAATGTAGCCGAGCTCGACACCGTTTAGAATCGCTTTTTCCATGGAGCGTCCAAAGACAGCAATCTTGCGACCGGTCTTTACGGCTGCCTCTGCTGCCTGTTGTAGGCGGAAGATGTTAGAAGCAAAGGACGCAAAGATAATCCGCCCGCTAATCCCTTCAATCAGCTTCATGATAGATTGGCCAACCACTTTTTCGGAATTGGTGAAGGTTGGGATTTCAGCATTGGTCGAGTCGGACAAGAGACAGAGAACGCCTTCTTCGCCCAGCGCAGCCATGCGATGCAAGTCAGCCGGCTCGCCAACTGGAGTAAAGTCAAATTTAAAGTCACCCGTGCAGACGACTTTCCCCTGTGGGGTATCAACCACGACACCCAGAGGCTCTGGAATCGAGTGGGTCGTGCGGAAGAAGGTGATGCTCAAGTGCTTGAAGGTTAGTTCGGTCTTGTGGTTGATTTCATAGAGTTTAGCACTGCGTAGAAGGCCGTGCTCCTCCAGTTTGCCACGGATTAAGGCCAGGGCCAAAGGACCTGCATAAATCGGGATATTGGCCTGCTTGAGCAAAAAGGGAATGCCTCCGATATGGTCTTCGTGGCCGTGTGTAATCACGAGAGCCTTGACCCGCTTGATGTTCTCAACGATATAGGAATAATCTGGGATGACATAGTCAATCCCGAGCAGGTCGTCTTCAGGGAATTTAATCCCTGCGTCGACGATGATGATTTCGTTTTGGTATTCGATACCGTAGGTGTTCTTGCCAATTTCGCCTAGACCGCCGATGGCAAAGACCCCAACTTCATGCGGTTTTAGATTGATATTTGACATATTAGAACTCCGTTAATGAAAAGGCACCGGTCTCTTTTTCATAAGCGAGATGCTTGTCTGAGAGCAATTCGATGAATTCGATATGGTAGTCTGTGTTAGCTTCGACTAGATCGCGGACCTTGATGCGGCCATCGAGCTCGTTAGCGGCATCCACTTCAAGGTAGATGGCTTGAGTCTTTTCGCGTTGTGGGTGGTTATTTTTTTCCTCTTGGTAAAATACTTTGTAAATCATAAAATTCCTTTCAAAAGATGGTCAAATTAGCCTGTAGGAAAGCAGCCAACCTGGTTTTCCAGATTGACAATAGCTTATCCAATTGTGGTTGTAATAAATTGACCTGAAGTGTAATAGTAAGCTTATTATACCATAAAATCAAGCAAATGAGCAAGTTGGACAAGAGCTGAGAAAACGGATTATTTAACCCTAGTTTGTGTGCTAGCCTCATTTTTGAATAAGAAGGAGACTAGTGAATCTGGAAGCTGATGCCTACATGGTAAAAGTTTTGTAGATCAGGTTCGCCTAATAAGTCTTCTTTATTCTTGAGCTGTAAGGATAAGTTCTGGATATGCTCTCTATCCTTACTTAATTTGAGCAATAGGAGTATATTAATAAATAGAGTGAATCGTTTTCTTTAAGAGGATTAGAAGAGAGGTGTGTCCATATATATGCGTCAAAAATATTTTGTTGGTCCTTTCCAAGTCATTCCTTTCATTTGGTTAATCATCAATCTTCTTTATGCAGGTATTGCTGATCGGTATAGAACCTATATCAGTTCATTTCACTCTATTCTGGTGGTGGTCTGATTTTTATCAAGCATATATGCTTCTATGAAAGAGAAAGCTAAACTGGTGATTTTTCTATTTTTCTTAGGTATTACCCAGATTATTTTTGCTGTCGTTTTTTATCTATATTTGGTCGCAAAGTATTTTGGGACCTAGGATCCTTCGACGTTTTTCTTATTAACGCAATCGAATAGATTCATGCTGTCAGGGCTCTCCCTTTTAAGATGGGGCTATGACTTTTAAATTTCCCTACCTAGCAACTTTCCGCATTTTTTAGTAAAATAGGAGTGAGCTTGTATGCGTAGAAATGTAAAGGAAAGAGAGCAGTCTTTATGAAAATGTTAGCTTTTGACACCTCCAACCAAGCCCTGTCCATCGCCATCTTGGAGGATGACCGACTTTTGGCAGATTTGACCCTAACCATCAAGAAAAACCATAGCATCAGCCTCATGCCTAGCATCGACTTTCTTATGGCCCAGGTGGGTTGGGTGCCGGCTGATTTGGAACGTATCGCTGTTGCCCAAGGGCCTGGCTCCTACACGGGCCTTAGGATGGCTGTGGCGACCGCCAAGACCCTAGCCTATACGCTGAAGATCGATTTGGTCGGGATCTCTAGCCTCTATGCTCTTTGCCCCGATACCCAAGGTCTAGTGGTTCCCCTCATCGATGCCCGTCGCAATACGGTTTATGCCGGTTTTTATGGCAATGGCAGAGCAGTTCAACCAGAAGTTAACGCAGACTTTAGTCAGGTTCTGGCTAGTCTGTCTGGATCTGAGCCCCTGACCTTTGTCGGCGAGGTCAAGAACTTCCGTGAACAGATTGAAGCAGCCTTTCCACAGGCCGCTATCATCGAGACCCTGCCGTCAGCCTATCGGATTGGCCTAGCGGCCTTGAGTGCCCAGCCTGTAGATGTGCCCAGCTTTGTCCCGACCTATCTGAAAAGGGTCGAAGCCGAGGAAAACTGGCTCAAGGCCAACCAAGAAGGCGACACGACCAGCTACATCAAGAGGGTTTAAGATGGAGAGAGCACAGGTCCTTTATGCCATCTTGGACGATGTCTACCAAGGCCAGTCGCCTTGGAGCCTAACGCAGATTGAAGCGGATCTAAACAAGCCGGACACGGACTGCTTTGTCGCTATGGCAGACGGCGAGATGGTCGGCTTCTTGACCATCCAAGACCTGGTCGGCGAACTGGAAATCACCAACATCGCCGTCAAGTCTAGCTACCAAGGCCGAGGCCTGGCTGACCAGCTCATGGCAAACTTGGCAGACCTGGACCAGCCCATTTTCCTAGAAGTGAGGGCTAGCAACCAAGCCGCCCAGAGGCTCTATATCAAGCACGGCTTTGTCGCAGTCGGCAACCGTAAAAACTACTACCACAACCCGACCGAGGATGCGGTGGTGATGAAAAGAGGCTAGGAAGGTACAACATAGAGTAGGTGACAAGACAAAAGCCTTCTGCCGTGTGGTAGAAGGCTTGGTTGTTATGGAGCAGAATTTGGCTCTTGGCTAAGCCTAAATCAGGCTAAAACCAGTCCTAGCTAGATGGTTATCTTTATTTCTTTGATAACTCTATTGATATGAGTCCAAGCGAGAAGCGTTTGAGAAGGCTATTTAAGGTGTCAGGATGTAGTTGACCGCTTTGGCTAAGGACTTGAAAGGCTTGTCCGCCTTGGACAAGCTGATACTCCGTAACATAGATGCCATTTTTCTCATAAAAAACTAAGCGTTTCTCACGCTGTTGGGCATTGGCTGCCTTGTCATCTAAGGGTTCGATATTGAGGACAATCTCCTTGTCTGCATACTTGGTCTTTAACTGCTCTAGGAGTTGGCTACCGTAGCCACGTCCTCGCACCTGACTATTGACCGCCAAGTAAAAGACAAAGGCATAGTGGTTATCGGTCAAAACATAAGTCAAGCCTGCGAGTTGTTCACCATCATAATAGGCTTGAAAATCAACAAAAGAGCGGTAGGATTGCAGGTAAAGCAACCAAAAAGGCAGGCACTCTTCCTCTGGGAAGGCTTCGAGATAGAGGTCTTTCACTTCTGACCAGGTTTTGGTAAAAGGGTGTAGTGGTTTATGGATTAAGGTCATGATGGCCTCTTTGGGTTGGTAAGGGGGCGCGGGCTAATTTGTTCAAAATATGCCTGAGTTGGGCTTGCTCGTCATCGGCCAGCACGCCAAAAAACTCTTGGTAAACCAGGCTCAGTTGCTGGTCAATGACCTGAAAATGCCTTTCTAGATCAGGTGTCAGGCTGACTGTCAGGCTATGTTTGTCTGTCGACGATGGCTCTTTGCTAATCCAGCCCCGCTTTTCAAATTTGTTCAGTGTCTGTGTCGCCCCAGCCCGTGTCATATGGGTCAGGGTCGCAAAATCCGACGGGGTCAGATGCCCCCGACTGGCAATTGCCTGTAAATAGGTGTACTCCTTGTCTGAAAAAACCAGGTCATTGTCAAACTGTTTAAAGTAGAGCAGGCTAAACCGCTCATAGACCTGCTGGTACAGACTGATGATTGTCTCCATACTTGTCTCCATACTTGTCTCCTATCTGTCAATCTTATCATGTCAGTAACGATTTTGAAAATAGTTAATAGACTTAATTAGTTATATTGCAGATGAACTCACTTGTCAAGTATAGGAGCTTAATAACACACCCGTGCGCATGGAAAAAATTCACAAAAATTTCTTTATCATACTCATCAAATTATTTCTTTTACTAAATTTGAACATGAGTTCAGTTTAAAATCTATTTTATTTTCCCATTTGTCAAATTAACTTGGACAATTCGTTAGACTTAGAAAAGCTAGTAAGGATGTTTTATAGTTCAATGGCCTGATTGAGGTTAAAGTGAGAAAAGATACGAAGGAAAGTATCGAAAAAGTTTTTTCTTCAATCTGAATATAGGCGTGACCCCGTGTTTAGTGCTCCATCTGTGAGGCTTCTAGCAATTGCTCCAAGAATAGTTGCGCTGCGCTTGAAAAGACCTTGTCCTTTTTCCAGACCAGATAATGATCTGAAGTTAGCAGTGGCTCAAGGGGGCGAAAGGCTAAGTTAGGATTATGGGTTAGCTGATCGAAGGAAATCATATAGCCTAAGCCAGCTTCAACGAGATGGAGGGCATTGTAACCTAGATTAAAAGTGGCGACGATATTTAGGGAATCCGTATCACCTAACCAAGTCATTAGTTGGCTATCCGATTGGGTCCTAGTGATGGCTTGGCGAGAGAGGATTAGAGGGAGAGAAGCGATGTCTTCTAAGGTGATACCTTTCTTTTGAGCTAGTGGGTCTCTAGTAGGCATCAGTAGTCCCCATGTATCTTGGTAAGGCATTTTGGCATAGTGGTAACGAGGGAGCTTGCGTGGATGAACCACCAAGGCAAAGTCCAGCAATCCTTTGTCCAACAATCCCATGATATCTTCGGCATTTCCAGAAGACAAGTGGTAGTAG
This sequence comes from Streptococcus rupicaprae, assembly GCF_040545225.1. Taxonomy (NCBI): domain Bacteria; kingdom Bacillati; phylum Bacillota; class Bacilli; order Lactobacillales; family Streptococcaceae; genus Streptococcus; species Streptococcus rupicaprae. The sequence continues at coordinate 60,273 of NZ_JBEPLO010000011.1, forward strand.
ATTTTGGGATAGTGACTCTGGATGGTTTTGGTTAATTGGGCAATGTGGGAAAAGGCCTGACTCTCAGCACCGCCGATATAGATATCTCCCTCAATCATATCGCTCAGGTAACGAAAATCACTTTCGGTCTTATCTACCATAGCAATGATTTCTTCCGCTCGATTTTGGAGCATCAAACCTTCCTGCGTCAACTCGATTTGTCCTTTTTTGTGGCGAATAAAGAGCTGCTTGCCCAGCTCATCTTCTAATTCCTTGATTTGCCGAGAAATCGTTGGCTGTGTGATATGGAGGCTATTGGCAGCTTGGGTGATGCCTCCTTCTTTAATAATGGCTAAAAAATAGCGAAGCACACGGATTTCCATAACTTCTCCCTCGAATAATGCTTTTTAGGTATATTATATCATATAAAATAAGTATTTGCTATTTTGTTCTAGGAGACTTATCATAGGGGCATAATAAAGGAGGTGGGGAGCCATCCAACAACGTCGAAAAATAAGTCCTAGCGACAATCGAGTTACGGAAGTTCTTGAACCAAGAACTGTTCAGATTAGGCTTGGTAATATGGTGATTCCAGCTATTCTTAGCCATACTGGTGCAGCTAAGATTTTGCTAGAAAGATTACCCATCAAAACGACTGCTTGTACGGGTGGATTAGCCATTTGTGGACAGATTTTACCCTTGCCTTATGACAGTAAGGAGGTGCAAGGTGGCTGGTTTGCAGGGGATATTTGCTATGACCCAAGCGGTGACTGGCTGTCCATCTATCTAGGTGGTGACAATGCCAAACCGTATTTGCAGGAAGTTTTTCTGGGGCAACTTGGAGATGAAGTGGGCTTGAACAGTTGCAGGCCTTGACGGGAGAAGAAGACCTTTCTTTAACGGTAACTTTGTATCGTCAAGGAGGCGAGCAGTTTTGAAACGAGCAGGGCTTTTGACAAAGGAACGACTGAAACGGTACCTCTTTTTGATTGGATTAGCCCTCCTAAGCGGAAGTATGGTGGCTTGCTCAGCGAGAGAGAAAGCCGAACCTTTAAATGACGGTGGGCAAGTAGCAAGCGTCGCTAGCAGCAAGGAGACAAAGGAGAGAATGACAAAGATGACGATTCACTTAACAATTGATGGGCAGAAGGTAGCTGTCCAATGGGAAGAAAATCAGGCTGTTACAGCTCTGAAAGAGCAACTAGCTAAGGGAGAGTTTAGCCTTGATCTGTCTGCTTATGGTGGCTTTGAACAAGTGGGGAGTCTTGGCTTTACACTCCCTAGTCAAGATCAGCAGCAGACCGCTCAATCAGGGGACATCATGCTCTACAATAGTGACCATATTGTTTTCTTTCATGGGCAAAATACATGGTCTTACACTAAGTTGGGGCATATTGTAGATAGTCACTTAGCAACCTTATTAGATAAAGAACAGGTCAGTGTGAGACTTACTTTGGAGGAGATCGATGATTGATAAAGCTTTTGAAACATTTTTGAATACTGGAAAATTAGTTCCCGAACAAGATGGTCTGCGCCAGCTCATTTCGGCTATTCAGACAGAAAATCAGCCGCTTGTGCAAGAACTCAATACTCAGATTCAAACCATTGCGAGCGCTAGGCGAGTGGTTGAACAGTTGACGAAGGAAGAGATAGATGAGACAGTTACCATCAATGTTCCTTTTCAAACGGATTTTGGTCGCCACATGCACTTTGGTAAACATATCTATGTGAATAAGGATGTTTTTATGGTCGATTTGGGTGGGATTTTCATTGAAGATGAGGTTCTCATCGGTCCACGTGTCAAGCTGATTTCCGTGAATCATCCCTTGAAACCAGCTGACCGCCATAAATTGGAACTCAAGTCCGTTACCATTAAGAAAAATGCTTGGATAGGGGCAGATGCAACGATTTTACCTGGAGTAACTGTCGGTGAAAATGCCGTTGTGGCTGCGGGTGCCATTGTTTCAAAGGATGTCCCAGCCAATACCGTAGTTGCTGGTGTTCCAGCAAAAGTCATCAGAATTATTGAAGATTAAAAATAGAGAAAGAGGATATACGATGCCAAAAACATTTAAAATTTACGAAAATATTGAATCACAAAACGTTCGCTTCAAAAACCGCTTCGGTATTGAAGTTGCAGGAGATTTGTACCTGCCAGAAGGTTACGACAATCAGAAAAATCCTGCCATTGTCGTCTCTGGACCATTCGGTGCGGTCAAAGAGCAAGTCTCAGGCCTTTACGCTCAAGAATTTGCCAAGAATGGCTTTGTCGCGCTAGCTTTTGACCCATCCTTTACAGGAGAATCAGGTGGTGCCGTCCGGGATGTTGCTGAGCCAGTGATTTTTACAGAAGATTACAGCGCAGCCGTTGATTATCTTGGAACCTTGGCCTATGTGGATCGTGAGCGCATTGGGGCGCAAGCGATTTGTGGCTTGTCAGGTATGGCGTTGACAGCAGCAGGAGCAGACACACGTATCAAAGCTGTCGCAACAGCATCTATGTATGACATGTCTAAATCAATGTATCTTGGCTACATGAATAGCTATACCGATGAGCAGAAAGCTAAACTGCGTGAACACATCAGCCAACAACGCTGGGTAGATGTGGACAATGGTGCCCAAGAAACTGGTCATTACAGCCTAGGTTTCCACGAGCTTGGTTTTGATGAAGAGGGCAATGTTGTGACAGGTGATAACCTCTTTCCAGACCAATTACCAGAGGATGCCAATCCTGTTGCCAAGGCATTCTTTGACTACTATCGCACATCACGAGGCTACCACGAACGCTCAATTAACTCGATAGCAGCTTGGACGGCAACCACACCGATGTCCTTCTACGAATTTCCCCTCTATGACAATATCAAGGACATCTCACCACGTCCGATTTTACTAGTAGCTGGTGATAATGCCCATTCTCGTTACCACTCAGAAGAGGTTTACGCAGTTGCTAGTGAGCCAAAAGAATTGCTTATCGTGCCAAATGCTGACCACGTTGACCTCTACGACCAAAAAGATAAGATTCCGTTTGAGAAATTGGTAGCCTTCTTTTCAGAATATCTAAACGAATAAGAACGGTTTTGGCAGGCTCGTTCTTATCGAAGAAACTTTGCAATAAACTTACCAGAAATAATTTTTATTCCAAATTGTTTTTACATTCTCTTCAAAATAGTCAGAAGGTATTTGATTTGGTTCTTATTACAGAGATATACCAGCCTTGCTTGAAGAATTAGCGAGTCAAATGGGTTTTTCAAGATGGTTAATCGAATGGGCAGTAGAATGATATGTATGAAATTTTTAATTGAGTTGAGATGAAAAAAGAGAAACTATGGCATTTGAAACACTTTCATCACCACAAGATTTAAAACAATTATACGTGCAGATTTGCACTATGTTGTTGATGAGGTAAGATAAGCGCTTTTGAGAAAAACAAGCTAACATGGTGGGCACAATGGTCCGAACTTCGGCATGATTGAAATGACGGTTGCTATGCATTATGTTTTTCATTCATCAGTAAATAAATTCATTTTTGATGTATCACATCAATCTTATGTCCATAAAATGCTGATTGGGCGTGCGAAAGCTTTTCTTGATCTAGCGCATTATGATGACGTATCCGGTTATACGAATCCTAAGGAAAGTGAACACGATCTCTTCACAGTAGGGCATACATCGACGTCATTGTCGCTTGTCTCTGGTGTTGCTAGAGCGCGTGATTTGAAAGATGAATCTTATAATGTTATAGCGGTCATTGGAGACGGCTCGCTTTCAGAAGGAATGGCGTATGAAGGGCTAAACCAAATCCCGACAGAAGGCACAAATACGATTGTCATCGTGAACGATAATGATCAATCCATCGCTGTCAACCCAACTGACGGTATTTACACAGCACTTCGTCAGTTACGTGAAAGTAAGGGACAAGCTGACCATAATCTATTTAAAGCACTTGGTTTTGATTATCATTACCTCGATTCAGGAAATGACCTTGACCAGTCAATCGCTTTATTTGAAGAGGTCAAAGACACCAATCATCCTATTTTGCTACATATTCATACGCAAAAAGGACATGGTGTCTCATTTATGGAAGAAAATCGTGAGGCTTTTCACGCAGGTGACCATACAATCCTGAAACTGGGAAATACTTTGGTAGTGCTATTCCATCAGAATCTTATAGCAGTATTACCAAAGTATTTCCCATTGGATCACCTATAACTTTGATGACACTCCGGAACAAATCAAGGCCCACATTGATACCATGTTTCAAGAAAAGATGCAAGGTTAGTCATCTTTTTACGATTGACATAAAAACCGACAAGTTAGAGCTGGCTTGTCGGTTTGTTGTTATAAAGCAAAGCCTTGCAAGAGCTCAGTCTGCCCTGCTTCTAATAAAGCTAATTGGACCCGGGCAAAGGCTTCTAAATCACGGCTGTGCTCTAGTGAGCCCATATCCACCACCCGAAACTGGGCTTGTTGGAGAAGCTGGGTCAACTGGTCTTTGGCAGATGGCTGATTGCCAGCCAGAAGGACAAGTGGTGTCTTGCTAGCAGGTAGGCGGCTGGAGGCAAAATTGGTGTTGAAGGCCTTGAGAATGGTCAAGTGAGGAAAGAGTTCAGCCAGTTTGAGGCTGGCAGACTGGTCTGGAGGCAAGAGTGAGATCTTTACCTGATAATCCAGTGGATTGCTGATGTCAATGATGATCTTGTCGGCAAAATGGTCTTGATTGGGGTAAATCAGGCTGACCATATCTTCATAAGGGACTGCGAAAATCACAAACCTGCCCTGCACCCTTTCTTGCTCTCGGCCGAGAACTTGGACAGAGACACCAGCCTTGTTAAAGTGTCTCGCTAAGGCCTGCCCCATTTTTCCTTGTCCGATAATGGAGATGTCAACCGTCATGGCTAAGCCTCCTGTCGAAGGCCGTATTGATAAGGCACCCCCAGGTGGTCCCGCAGGGTTTCGCCCTCATAGTCCTTATGGAAGACGCCCCGTTCCTGCAAGATTGGCACGACCTCATCGACAAAGCGAGGGAGGTCTACCGCATAGACGTCTGGCATGACCCAGAAGCCATCAGCTGCTCCTGCCTGGAACCAGTCGGTCATATGGTCGGCGATGTCTTTAGCAGTACCAACTGCCGTAGGATGGTAGTCAATGACGGAGTGGTAGACAATCTCTCGGAGTGTCCACCCCTCACGGGCTACCTTGATGACATTTTCCAGACGTGGGTCGCTGTAAGGTGTGACCTGAACGGCGTCCAAAATCTCAGTTGCAATCGGACGCTCGATATCTGCTGGGGTAAATTCTGTGCCCAAAACATAGCCGATATGGGCAATCCGTTGCAGGAAGGTTTGGCCATCGATGAAGGTCGCATGGCGTTCCAAGGCTGCTTTCTTGCTATCGCCCAGCAGGGGCATGAGGCCTGCGATAAATGTAATCTCATCAGGGTTTCTGCCGTTGTCAATGGCAGCCTGGCGGAGGGCTTGGCGCATAGCCTGTCCTTGCTCAATCGTCCAGACCTCGCCGATAAAGACATTGGCGTATTTGCCGGCATAGGCGATGCTGTTTTCTGAGCCACCTGAGTGGAAGATGACAGGCTGACCCTGCTGGGACGGCGGGATAGGGAGGGTGCCAGTCAGTTGGACATGCTTGCCCTTGATGGCTACGGTCTTGACCTGGTCGTAGTCAGCAAATTCCTTGGTTTGGTGATTGAGCTTGAGGACCTCCTCCCCCCAGCTTGCCCAGAGGCTTTGAACGGCCTCGGTAAATTCGTAGGCCTTGCCATAGCGATCAAAACTCGGCGATAGGTTGACCCCGTGAGCATGAGCACTGACCCCATTGGCTCCTGTGACGGCATTCCAGGCTACCCGCCCTTTGGTCAGGGCGTCCAAGGTCTTGAACTGTCTGGCCAGCTCATAGGGGTTGGACCAGGATGTGGCACGGGTAATGCCCATCCCGATACGGCTGGTGTGGTTGCCTACAATGCTGGCAATCAAAAGAGGATCCAAGCCCATGGTCTGCATGTCGCTGTTATCGCTGGCCTTGATACCTGGAAAATCCCCGAAAAACATGAACTGGAATTTTCCTTTTTCGGCTAATTGGGCAGCTTGAATATCTATTGAAATGTCTGGATACTCGGATAGTTTAACCTCTGGATCCATCCAGGATTTAAAGTTGAGGCCTGCGGCTCCAAACATGGCCAGGCCGATTAGCATTTGGTTCTTGTTGTGGGTCATCTTATTCTCCTTAAATTAAATCTTCAATGCCTGCCATCAATTTTTCCATAATGCCTGCGACAGGTTCAATCTTGTTAATCATAGAAATTCCGAGGCCAAAGGAAGCGAAGCCCTTGGTCAAATCGCCAAAGAGCATGCCATCTCGCATACCTAGATAGCCACGTTGAACCTCGTAAATCTCTTCTTCACTTGCACCGGCCTGACTCATCTCTAAGAGTTTGTTTGGAATTTCTCCCGGAAGAGAACGATAGTAGGCTGGGACAGTCCGATAGAGTAGTAAGTCAGAGGCATTTGCTGCCAAAGCCTGTTCCTTAATGTTCTGAGCCAAAATGGACTCTTCTGACATCATGAAGGCTGTCCCGACATAGAGACCTTCTGCACCTAGGGTAAAAGCAGCACGGGCTGTCCTAGCATCTGCAATCCCTCCAGCCGCCATGACAGGTACCCGCCCCTTAGCAGCATCCACAATCATGGGTACAATGGAGAAAGTTCCAATTACCTTGTCTGGAACAGTCCCACCCTCATCAAAACCAGTGGCAACGATGATGTCAGCCCCGCCTTGAATAGCTTCTTCCGTATTTTCAATCGTTGGGTTACCTGCACGAAAGACAACTTTGATGCCTTTCTCATGGAAGCGAGCAGTCCATTCAGCAGAAAAAACACCGACCATAACAGCAACCTGGACACCTTCTTCCACCATAAGGTCAAGCATGGGCCCTGTGAAGATATCGGTCATAGGATGGCCAGGGGCAACATTAATGCCTAACGGTTTATCAGTGATTTGACGGGCGATGCGGATTTCACGACGCATATTTTCAATGGTTTCTTCCACAGTTGTTGCAGGTTCTTTTTGACCTGCACTAATGCCCAGGACGCCCAAGCCACCAGCTGCACTGACGGCTCCAGCATAATTACCATCCGTCAACCAAGCCAGCGGTCCTTGGATGATGGGTTTTTCAATGCCTAAGATTTCTGTGATACGATTTGCCATTTGATTTCTCCTCTTTTTTCTGATACAATTTATGGTACACCTGTCATTTAGAAAAAGCAAATGACAAAGAGACAAAAAGTGTGAGTTAGGTGACAGATTGATGGCTTCTGTCATCTTGTAAAGGAGAACATGGCGATAGATTTACGGTTCGAGCGGACGGAAGAAAACATACGAACAGCCTTTTTAGGGCTTTTGGAGCGGGAAGACTATGCAAGATTGAGCGTGACGGCGATCTGTCGCAAAGCCAAGTGTTCGAGGAATGCCTTTTATCAGCACTATGAAAGCAAGGACCACCTTTATCAGGCAATTGTCGGCGAGGTGATTGCGGCTATCGAGGCCAGCTGTCAGCCAGTCGTCAACCGTTTGGAGGAGATTGGTGAAGAGGAATCACGCCTCTTTACCAACCAGATTTTAGCAGCAGTTGACCAAAAACGAGACCTCATTACCCGCTTGTTACAAGTATCTCCCTTGACCTTTTCCCATCAACTGCGGCAAATGTTTATCGACGGCAACCTCCTGTCCGCTCAGCTATTTGCCCAAGAAAGGGTCAACCACAGCCATATCTACTACCTGTCGGGGGCTTTTGCTAGTTTTGTTGAGTATTGGCTTTTGCAAACCGATGATGACCTGGAAACCGCCCAAGACATGCTCCATGAGCACGCTTTTTGGCCATTAGCTGTCAGGGGAGCGGCCGCAGATGGGGACAGCCAGCAGGAAGGAGCCTGAGGAATGGTTGATTGAGATTATCCCTAAAATTAGAAAGATGAAGACATGACAGACAGATATATCTTAGCCATCGAGAGTTCTTGTGATGAGACCAGCGTGGCGATTGTAAAAAATGACAAGGAGCTTTTGACCAACATCATCGCCAGTCAGGTCGAGAGTCACAAGCGATTTGGTGGGGTGGTGCCTGAGGTGGCCAGCCGCCACCATGTGGAGGTCATCACGACCTGTATAGAGGATGCCTTGCAGGAAGCGGGGATCATAGCCAGCGACCTGTCGGCGGTAGCCGTGACCTATGGACCTGGTCTGGTCGGTGCCCTTCTGGTCGGCATGGCGGCTGCCAAGGCTTTTGCCTGGGCCCATGGTCTGCCCCTCATTCCTGTCAACCATATGGCAGGGCATTTGATGGCTGCCAACCAGACGGCCGAGTTGACCTATCCTTTGATGGCTCTCTTGGTGTCGGGCGGTCACACCGAGCTGGTCTATGTGCCAGAGGCAGGCGACTATCGCATCATCGGGGAAACCCGTGACGATGCTGTGGGCGAGGCCTACGATAAGGTTGGACGCGTCATGGGCCTGACCTACCCAGCAGGTCGAGAGATTGACCAGCTGGCCCACAAGGGACAGGACACCTACAACTTCCCACGGGCCATGATCAAGGAAGACCATCTGGACTTTTCCTTCTCTGGCCTCAAGTCGGCCTTTATCAACCTCCACCACAATGCCCAACAAAAGGGTGAGGAGCTGGTCTTGGAAGACCTCTGTGCCTCCTTCCAGGCGTCGGTCATGGATGTCCTCATCAGCAAGACCAAGAAGGCTCTGAGCCAGCACCCTGTCAAACAGCTGGTCGTGGCAGGTGGCGTCGCTGCCAACCAAGGCCTGCGTGAGCGGTTGGCAAGTGAGATGACGGATGTGGAAGTGGTCATCCCACCTCTACGTCTCTGTGGGGACAATGCTGGGATGATTGCCCTAGCAGCAGTCGTCGAGTATGACAAGGGCAGCTTCGCCGACCTCGCCCTCAATGCTAAACCGAGTTTGGTTTTTGAGAGTATGGAGTGAGATGGAAGAGCAACTGATCACAGCTAACCATTTGGCCATCGGCCGTCAGCAGGTTCTAACTGTTACTGTTGATGAAGAGGAAACCGAGAGTGGGTCAGAAATTGGGAAGCAAGGCTTCCCTCGTTCGTTAGGCATGTTCAGTTGATAAAATCAGCGAATTAGAGCCCACTCACAGTGGTTCATTGGCACTAAAGTGCCTAATGAACTGTGCAGGGGTAACTCTAAAACTGGCAGAGCCAGTATTGTCTCTCTCCAATTTCTGGGAGACAACCTTGGACAGCTTAACCCCAGGCTGTCCAAGATCCCAACCACTGCGTCAAGCTGTTTTTCTACCATGGTTTTAATAGAACTGACTTTTTGCCCAGTCTCCAATTGGAAATAGATGAGGTTCGGGCAGCTCATGATATCTATTTCACAGCCTGTTAGCTTTTTCGGGATGATTTGCTGAAAAGGGGCTAGGGGCTCAATGGCTAAGGTTCGGCCATCAACACCGTTCAATTCCCCGTGTCTACTGGCACAGACCAGGTTTACCGAGTCGAGTTGGCTGACAAGCTAGAAGAAGTGCCCAGGTTTCTATCTGGGAAGAGGGTGATTTGATCTACTTTCCCAAGAACAAAGAACAAAAAAATTTGTCCAAATTGGGTTAGATAGCTTGAGCTCATAAAAACAAAACCGCCTAAATCGTTTTTTGATTTAAGCGGTTTTCTCTTATAAACGATTGGTTTTCAGCTGATAGAGAGCATGCAAGAGCAGGTAATAAGCTCCTGTTAGGCTCAGAATGGCTACCAATTCTTGGCTGGCATAGTAGCTGGTACCAGACAAGCCAGTGATGGTCAGCCAGGCTAGGAGAAAACTGGCTGGCAAGCCCAGGCTGTAAATCACTAGTTGGTGACTGGTCTGCTTTTTCCAGACCCAGCGTCTCAAGGCAAAACCAGCAGACAGGACGAGGAGAAGAGCCAGCGCTAGCAGAGCATAGGCGCTGAGAAAGAGGCGGGGCAAGGTAGCGGCTCCAGCCCAGCTGGTCTGACCAGCAAGCAGGTCGGCTGCTCTGCTATGGTTATCATAAAAAACGACATCCGAACTCGGGCGACGGACATAGACCTGGTGTTGACCAGGAAATAGCTGGTCCAGGCGGGTGGTGTAGGCGTCTAGGAAGACGACATTTTGCCCTGTTTCATCACGGCTTTGGGTCAGCTTGACCCGACTAACCCGAGAGTCAAAGAGGACAGTTATGTCTTGTCCCTCTTGCTGGACGGTGAAGAGCTGACCGTCGTTATCTATGTGTAGCGGTAGGGTCAAAGCGGTGATGGCCAGTACGATGACGGCCCAACAAGTTGACAGGATAGCCAGTCCGAACCGACACTTTTCCTTTTTGACCGTCGTTGTCAGAAAGTCTAAAGGTTGGCTGGGGGAAGTCGCTTGGGGCAGGACGGTCAAGCCATCCAGCTCCGCCTGACAGTCTGGGTGGGCAGACAACTGCTCCTCCACCCAGAGCCTGCTCTCCTCACTCAGCAAATCTTCTGCATAAAGGGGCAGAAGTTCCCGCAAAATAGCCTTAGTTGTCATAATAATCCTCCAATAAATCCTTTAATTTCTGACGAGCCCGATGACAGGTCACGCAGGCCCAGTTGGGCGACCTGCCATAGATCTGTCCGATGGCTGCAAAGGACCAGCCCTCCACTAGCCGCAATTTGGCGATGGTTCTTTGGGGCTCATCCAATTGGGCAATGGCAGAGCTGATAATCCTTTGCTCTTCTTGACTAATTAGATCTTCCTCTGGTGACGGCTGAGTTTTAGCCAAGTCCCAGTCCTCCAAATCCACCAGCTCTACCCCCTTCTTTTTCAACTGGTCAATATAGCTATGGCGGGCAGTGGTTAGGAGGTAGCTTTTGACACTGGCTTCAGTCTGAAAATCAGGCCGGTGCTTGATGACCTTGAAAAAGACCTCGCTGGTCAAGTCTTCCGCCAGTTGCCTGTCTTTTGAGAGGTAGAGCAGGTAGTAAAAAACATCTGAAAAATAAAGCCGATAAATCTCCTCAAGCGATGGCATAGCAACCTCCTTTCATTGAATAAGACGATAACTTTGCTAAAATCTTACACTTATAGTATACAGGATTCAGATATTTTTCGAGCAAAAATTTGTAGGGACTGGTCTCGTTTCTTGCCTTGTTCCTGAAGGGGTTTTGTGCTATGATAAGGATATAATCTATTTGAAACGAAAAGGTGACTATGACGTCTGAATTTAAACGCGGCATACGATCTGCCTTGCCCACTGGACTGGGTTATTTGGGGGTCGGTATGGCCTTTGGGGTGATTGCGGTGGCTGCAGGACTGGCTGTCTGGCAGGTTTTCATCATGAGTTTACTAGTTTATGCGGGGGCAGGTCAGTTTGCCTTGGTCGGTTTGCTGGTGACCGGTGAACCCCTCTCTTCGATTGCTCTGACAATATTCCTGATCAATTTACGAAATTTTTTAATGGCCTTGCATACAGCGACTTTTTTTCCTGATGTTTCAGCAGGTAGGAGTCTTGCCATTGGAGGCCTGTTAACAGATGAAACGTACGGTCTTTTATTGACAGAAGGCCTCCAGAAGAAGGCTGTTTCTTCTGATTGGATGCTAGGCAACAATATCTTGAGTTACTGCTCTTGGATAGCAGCAACTGTTTTGGGGGCCGTGGTGGGGGAAAGGATTCCCGATCCGCAGGTGTTAGGACTGGATTTTGCTCTCATGGCCATGTTCATAGGGATTTTTGCGGCACAATTTAGGGGACTTGCCCTCAGCGTTCCTGTGAAAAAAATAGCTGGAATCCTTTTGACCGTCGCTTCAGTATTCTTTGTTCTGGCTTGTTTTTTACCTAAGTCAGTAGCTGTTTTGTCTGCTACTTTGGCAGGTTGTGTGATGGGGGTATGGCTGGATGAGAACTAGTGATGTGGTGTGGGCAATTTTGCTTTCTGCCCTGGTCACTTTTGTGCCGAGAGTGCTTCCGTTTGCCCTCTTAAAAAAAGTCCAATTATCGGATAAGGCCTTGCGGTTTTTAAAATACCTGCCAGTATCGATCATTTTTGCCCTAACCTTTTCGAACCTGTTTACCTACGAGACGGGACGTTTGCCTCATGTGCTCTGGCAGGATGTCTTGGTGAGTTTGTTGCTCCTTTGGGTGGCTCTTCGCTATAAAAATCTCCTGCTAACAGTGGGGGTGGGAGTTGTCTTGATGGCACTGTTGAGGTTTGTTTTATGAAATGGTTGTTTATATTCGCGCTAATCGGGATTCATCTCTATTCCTTGAATCATTTTCAACCCTTCTTTGCAGTGGTTTATATGGTGGTCATCGTTTACCTGACGGTGGATTTTGTGAAGTGCCAGAGGGCCTTTGAAAGGGGATTTGAGGAGGAGCAGCTTGATTTGGGGCAAATCAGAATCTATGAGCCACCTAGCAGTTTACCGCCTTTGCTGGTTGCTTTCTATGTTTTTGGCCAAGATTTGGTCAAACTAAGCCCAAACGGCTATAGTACAAAAGATGGCATTAGCTTTTCGACCATGGTCCAGTCTACTTTGCTGGATTTGCTGGATAGGGGATGTCTGGTTTTGGAACAAGAGCCGTCCCAGACTGTGTTGCGCCTTTCCTCAACCGCAAATTTAGTGCCTTTTGAAACGGAGTTCATCCAGCTGGTCTTTGGGGAGCAGGACAAGATCTCCTTATCAGAAGTATTCGGACACAAAACCTTGCATTTTGACTCAGGAACGACGGTAGAAGAGGCGCATCGGGCCAAACTTAAGCGTGGCAATGATCTCATTCTGAGACGAATGAGGATTCGGAATTTGGTTGAAAAGCAGATTGAGGAGGAAGGCTTGCCTCCGCTCCACCGCTCCTTAACGGACCAAGAAAAACGGGCCTTAAGTGGTTTGGATAATCGTTTTTTCCTGCTCTTCTTTTTGACAATATATTTGGGAACCTATGCTATGGGACACCTGAGCTTTTGGATGTTGGGAATAGTTGTGCCCTGTGTAATTGTCCTGTTTCGAAAGTGGGAAAGCTACCGCGGAAATGTGGGCATTGTTTCTCATCCGGACGGGGATAGGGTTCCGCATCGTGAGGGCTATCGTGAACAGCTTCTTTGGCGTGCCTTTAGACAGGCTTTGGAGGAACAAGAGGTCTTTGACGAGAAGGTCGTTCAGGATCATATCCTCTGGAACCGGTATTTGGTGTACGGGGTCCTCTTTGGTCAGACAAAAACCATCCACCAGACCCTTCAACTGGCTTATCCAGATAGCATGATGACCAAAGAAGAAGTTGAACAGTTATCTCCTAAGACCCCTATTGACTGGAAAAAGGTGTTAGTGGAGACTTTTTTAGGGGGATAGGGTCAAATTGAGCTGGTGGTGGTAAAAAATGGTATAATGGAAGACGCTTGTCAATCAGTAGACAAAGGCTCATCTGCTCTGCTATGTCCTAAAAAATAGAACACAAGGACAGCTACAAATCACGAGAGATGAGCAAAAACGAAACCGAAAGGGAAATGAGATGGTTAGGTCAGCACAAGGGCGTGCAAGCGGTAAGATTATCTTAATGGGAGAACATGCGGTCGTTTATGGAAAACCTGCGATCGCCCTGCCGTTTGCTGGGGTTGAGGTCCAGACGACTGTGACGGAAAAGAGCGGTGACTTGTCTGTCAACTGTGCTTTTTACGATGGTTTGGTTCATGAGATGCCCAAGGTCTATGAGAGTCTCAAGCATGCTATTCGTTTTTCCCTTTACCGCCTTGGAGTGTCGCAGAATCCACCGATTCATGTGGAGATCACTTCGACCATCCCTGCTGAGCGAGGGATGGGATCGAGCGCGGCGGTTGCGGTATCGGTGGCTAGGGCTCTGTTCGCCTTCTATGAGCAGGAATTGACGGATCAGGAGCTTTGGGAGATTGCCCAATCGTCTGAGCGCATTGCCCATGGCAATCCTTCTGGGGTTGATGTGACAACGATCAGTCGGGAGCAACCTGTTTACTATGTCAAGGACCAGCCTTTTGAGGTTTTGTCGCTTGATTTTCCAGCCTATCTGGTGGTGGCGGATACGGGCCGTATCGGCCATACCCTGGAGGCTGTGCAGCATGTGGCAGACTGGATTGAGGTGGAAAATCAAGGCTCAGCCAGCCTAGCTTTCAGCCCTCAGGGCCACATTGAGGCCCTCGGCCAGCTAGTTAAAGAGAGTCAACAGGCCTTGGTGGATAAGAATGTGGCAGGTCTGGGACATTTGATGGATCAGGCCCAGGCTTATCTCGTAGATTTAAGGGTGTCTGATTCCCAGCTGGACCATTTAATCCTAGTAGCTAGACAGGCAGGCGCCCTGGGCGCTAAATTGACCGGAGGGGGCAGAGGCGGCTGCATGATAGCCTTGGTAGCCGATCGTCAGCAAGCAGAAAAATTAATGCAAGCTCTTGAAACAGCTGGTGCCAAAGGCACCTGGATTCAGTATTTAGGCCTTGAAGGAGAGGACAAATGATAAGAGTCGGCCGGGCACGTGCCCATACTAACATAGCTTTAATTAAATACTGGGGAAAGAGGGACAAGGCCCTCTTTTTGCCCATGAATAGTTCCTTGTCGCTTACTTTAGATGCTTTTTACACGGATACCGAAGTGGTCTTTGATGAGTCTTTGACAGAGGATTATTTCTTCTTGAATGGTCAGGCGCAATCAGCGGAGGAAACCTCTAAAATCAGCCGTTTTTTGGACCTTTTTCGTCAAGAGACCGGAGAGAACAGAAGGGCCAGGGTGACTTCTTACAATTTTGTGCCGACTGCAGCAGGTCTGGCCTCTTCGGCGTCAGCCTTTGCGGCTCTTGCTTTGGCCGTATCAGAAGCCTTATCGCTGGATTGGGATCGCCAAACCTTGTCCACCTTCGCCAGACGAGGTTCAGGGTCAAGCACCCGCTCCTTGTTCGGGGGCTTTGTGGAATGGCAGATGGGGACAGGTTCGAAGGATTCTTACGCAGTTCCTATTGATCCAGCAGACTGGGATATCGGTATGATTGTTCTGGCCATTAATACTGAAAGAAAGTCAATTTCTAGCCGTGTTGGGATGGACCATACCGTTGCGACGTCTCCTTTTTACCCTGCTTGGATCTCGTCTGCTAAGACGGATTTAGAGGCTATTAAGGAGGCCATAAAGCATAAAGACCTGGTTAAAGTAGGGCAAATTACAGAACATAATGGCATGAAGATGCATGCGACGACACTTTCTGCAAATCCGCCTTTTACCTACTTTGAACCAGAATCCATCCGTATCCAAGGCTTGGTCCGTCAGGTCCGTGAGGAGTTGGGCCTTCCAGCCTATATGACCATGGATGCCGGCCCTAATGTCAAGGTCCTTTGTAGGGCCAGTGACATGCCAGCCTTGGTCCAAGAACTGGCAAAAGAGTTTCCCAAAGAAAAAATAATCACCAGCCTTCCAGGACCAGCTGCCTATGCCCTGACAGAGCAGGATTGGCTGGAGACGGTTAAGGCATTTGAGGCTTAAGATGAGTAAGACACACGTAAAGATTCCAGGCAAGCTCTACCTGGCTGGGGAATATGCCGTTGTTGACGGTGCTTTGGCCATCATTGCAGCGGTTGACCAATACCTGCAGGTGACGGTTGAAGCCTCTCAGACAGGTCAGCTTCACTCGGACCAGAGGGATGATTTAGAACTTACTTGGCACCGTCAAGGCCAGTGGCTGGTGGTCGATCAGGACCATCCCTATGCTCTGGTTCAAGCGGCCATGCAGGTGGCAGAAGACTATCTGAGCGCATTGGGAGAGACGCCAAGGACTTACTATCGCTTAGCCATTAAAAGTGAGCTGGATGATACGAACAGTGGGCAAAAGTATGGCCTGGGCTCTAGCGGTGCGGTGACGGTAGCTGTGATTAAGGCCGTCAGCCTCTTTTATGGCCAGACCTTGTCACCGCTGACCCTCTACAAACTGTCCGTGCTTGCCCAGACTAGGATTGGGCTGACAGGCTCTTTTGGAGACCTGGCTGCCTCTAGTTTCGGAGGCCTGATCTCCTATCAGAGACCCTTGGCGGCTTGGCTTTCGGGAAAAATAGCAGAGCTGACCATAGGGGATTTGGTGGCCCAAGACTGGCCAAACTTGATGATAGAGCGCCTATCCCTGCCAGAAAACCTAGCATTTTTAGTCGGTTGGACCCAAAGTGTTGCCTCCACAGAAGGCCTGTTAGGCCAGGTGGCGAAAAATACAGTCGATAAAAAACAGATTCGCCAAGACTTTGTCAGAGCCAGTCAAACTTGCCTAGAAGGCTTGGTGCGGGCCTTTCAGGAAGCAGATGTTTTGGCTATCTGCCAAGAAATCCGTCATAACCGCTCCTTGCTTAGCAACTATGCTAAACAAGTGGGCTTGCTCCTAGAGACGCCAGCCTTAGCAACCTTGATCGATTTGGCAGAAAAACACGGAGCTGCTGCCAAGACCTCAGGAGCAGGAGGGGGGGACTGCGGCATCGCCCTCATCGCTGATTCAGTCAAGGCTAATCAGATCCGAGACAGTTGGGCGGCAGCGGGGATTCTTCCCCTAGACCTGATGATCGCTCCGCCATTACCCTAAGAAAGAGAAAGAAATCCATGACCCAACAAGCCAATCGCAAGGACCAACATGTCGGTCTGGCCAATCAACAATACCAAGAAGCGTCGGGTGAGGACCTGGCAGCCATTCGCCTGGTTCATCATGCCTTTCCAGAGCTGGATGTGGCTGATGTAGCTATCAGCACTCGTCTTGGCGATCTGAATTTTACCAGTCCTTTCTTTATCAATGCCATTACAGGAGGAAGTCCTCAAACAACCAAACTCAATCAACGGCTGGCTATTTTGGCTAGAGAGACAGGCCTTGCTATGGCAACGGGTTCTGTTAGCGTAGCCATGAAGGACCCAGAGGCGGCAGCGTCTTTTAAGGTGGTGCGTCAGGAAAATCCCAAGGGCCTGGTCTTTGCTAATCTTGGAGCCCACCATGGGCTTGAAAATGCCAGACGAGCGGTCGACCTTTTGGAGGCCGATGCCCTGCAAATCCATGTCAACGTGCCGCAGGAGATTGTCATGCCAGAAGGCGAACGGGCTTTCAGGGGCTGGTTGGACAATATCGAGGCCATTGTGGCCAAGTTAGAGGTCCCAGTCATTGTCAAGGAAGTGGGCTTTGGCATGAGCCGAGAGACCCTGGTGGAACTTTATGGACGTGGTGTCAAGTTGGTTGACATTTCAGGGCGGGGTGGCACCAACTTTGCCCGTATTGAGAATGCGCGGAGAAAATCTGCCAAGTATGATTTTCTAGAGGACTGGGGCTTGACGACCGTGGAAAGCCTGATCGAGGCCATGAGCCTGCCCAAAGACCAGCGTCCACAGGTCATTGCCTCAGGCGGTGTGCGTCACGCTCTGGACGTGGTCAAGTGCCTTGCTTTAGGAGCAGATCTAGTTGGCTTATCGGGACAAGCCCTCCATTGGGTCAGGACACCAGATAGCATGGAAACGGCTATTTTAGCTGTTAATACGCTGCAAACGCAAATTGCAGAAATCATGACTATCCTAGGAGCCAAGGACCTTGAAGCCCTCCGGCAGGCAACCCTTATCTTGCCACCCAGTGTCCGAGACTGGGCCCAGGCGCGTGGCATTGATGTCAGTGAGTATGGGAGACGATAAAGGAAAGATTTGCCAGTGTCTGAGTGAGAAAAGATTGATTTTATATGCACTTCCAAGGTTTTGCTTGCCAAAACCTTGGTTTTCTTTTAAAATAAGAGAAACTCTGCCCCTATGGGTTCAGAATAGAAAGCGTGAGGTGTAACATGAAGGCAATTGTAACGGTAGTTGGTAAGGATAACACAGGAATCGTGGCAGGAGTGGCTGCCAAGTTAGCTGGCTTAGGCTTTAACATTGATGATATTTCCCAGACGGTTTTGGACGGCTATTTTACCATGATGGCGGTCGTTTCTGGCGATGAGACGGTTGATTTTACAAAGATTCGTCAGGATTTGGAGGCCTTCGGCCAGGAGCTCAATGTCAAAATCAACATTCAGAGTGCAGCGATTTTTGACGCTATGCATAACTTGTAAGGAGAAATGGGATGGATATTAGACAGGTCACAGAAACCATTGCCATGATTGAAGAGCAGCACTTTGATATCAGGACTATTACCATGGGAATTTCTCTCTTGGACTGTATTGATCCCGATATTGATCGGGCGGCAGAGAAGATTTATCAGAAAATCACGACCAAGGCCAAGGATTTGGTGGCGGTTGGTGATGCGATTGCGGCGGAGCTGGGTATTCCCATTGTCAACAAACGCTTGTCGGTGACTCCCATTGCCTTGATTGGGGCGGCGACGGATGCGACAGATTATCTGCCTTTGGCCCATGCCTTGGATCGGGCGGCCAAGACTATCGGGGTTGACTTCATAGGTGGCTTTTCAGCCTTGGTACAAAAGGGTTACCAAAAGGGCGATGAGGTGCTGATTGCTTCGATTCCAAGGGCCTTAGCTGAGACGGATAAGGTCTGTGCATCGGTCAATATCGGTTCGACCAAGACAGGGATCAACATGACCGCAGTGCGTGATATGGGGCGGGTGATCAAGGAGACAGCGGACGCTTCTGACATGGGAGCAGCCAAGTTGGTCGTCTTTGCCAATGCGGTAGAGGACAATCCTTTTATGGCAGGCGCTTTCCATGGTGTTGGTGAAGCTGATGTGGTCATCAATGTCGGTGTTTCGGGACCAGGTGTGGTCAAGCGGGCCCTTGAAAAGGTGCGTGGCGAGAGCTTCGATGTGGTCGCTGAAACAGTTAAAAAAACCGCCTTTAAGATTACTCGCATTGGTCAATTAGTCGGTCAAATGGCGAGTGAGCGCCTCGGTGTCAAATTCGGGATTGTTGATTTATCTCTTGCACCAACACCTGCTGTTGGCGATTCGGTGGCGCGTGTCTTGGAAGAAATGGGATTGGAAACAGTCGGCACACATGGGACAACAGCAGCTTTAGCCCTTTTAAATGATGCGGTCAAAAAAGGTGGCGTTATGGCCTGTAACCAGGTCGGCGGCTTGTCAGGTGCCTTTATCCCTGTCTCAGAAGACGAGGGTATGATTGCGGCGGTCGAGTCAGGCGCCCTCAATCTGGAAAAATTAGAAGCCATGACAGCGATTTGCTCAGTAGGCCTGGATATGATTGCGATTCCAGAGGACACGCCTTCTGAAACTATTGCGGCCATGATTGCTGACGAAGCGGCCATTGGAGTCATCAACCAGAAGACGACAGCGGTTCGCATTATTCCTAAAGGTCAAGAAGGGGATCGGATTGAATTTGGTGGTCTTTTGGGGACTGCTCCAGTGATGCGAGTAAATAGCGCATCATCGGCTGATTTTATCAACCGCGGCGGACAAATTCCAGCACCGATTCATAGCTTTAAGAATTAACTGAAAGGGCATCTATAGATGGGGATAAGCTGTGTCACGGACAACTCTTAAGAAACGACAAAGAAAACAAAGACGTGCAAACTGTTCCAGCCAAAAAGCGATCTTTAAAGATAGGATAGCAGCGGAGCTATTCTTAGCTACCCATAAAGACTCTGTTAAAGCAGGAGGTACATCGTTTTTACAAGGTGCGTATCGCTGTCCAGAATGTCATTTTTGGCATTTGACTAGTCAAAAATAGGTCATAGGAGTAGTCTCTTTCGAAAGTCATTTAAAAAGGTTATTCTTAAGGCAGAGACAGTGTCTGCCAATAAAAGGACTTTTGCATAGTCTTTTACTGGTAAGATAGTCTGACACGGACCAAAAATTGGGACTCAACCTTAGGATTCCTGGTAATTCGATTGGTCTGCTTGGTATGAATCAGGTCACTCTCAAGCTGACAATTGGCAGTTTTGGCGGATCCATCAGTTCTTTAGCTCCTTAAGGATTGTCTCTTTAGAAAAGAGGCCGGGCAAAAACTAGTTTCAAAATAAAACCACGCAGTGATTTCTGTCTTGAAAACAATCAAGATGAAAGAATCACTGTGTGGTTTTT